>JANOBL010000654.1:0-8782 GCA_031411635.1 Betaproteobacteria bacterium | reverse complement strand
TGAGGGTGGGCCGGCCAGGCCGGGCCCGCCGATCAGGCCGCTGTGGTGGCCCGCGCTGCAGCCGCCTGACCCGCAGCGGCGGCAGCCATCGCCGGCCCGCTGCGCAGCACGCCAAACAGGTTTTTCGGGTCCGCCGTCTGCGGCACCAGCTCGATGATGTCACCGATGCCCAGCTCGGCCGCGGTTTCGCGCATGAAGGCCAGCGCGGCAAAGTCTTCCAGCGCAAAACCCACCGAGTCGAACACCGTCACCTGCGTGGCATCGGCACGGCCGGGGTGTTGACCGGCCAGCACCTGCCAGAACTCGGTGACCGGAAAATCCGCCGGCATCTGCTGGATGTCTCCTTCGATGCGGCTTTGCGGCTCGTACTCGCAGAACACCGCCGCGCCTGCCAGCACGCCCCGGTGCAACTCGGTCTTGCCCGGGCAATCACCACCCACGGCGTTGATGTGCATGCCGGGCTCGATCATCTCGGGCGTCAGGATCGTGGCCCGGGTCTTGTCGGCGGTCACCGTGGTCACGATGTCGGCGCCGCGCACCGCCTCGGCGCTGCTGGCACAGATTTGCACCGCCAGGCCCTGGCCCACCAGGTTGGCCGCCAGCTTGGCGCTGGCTGCGGGGTCGGTGTCGAACAATCGCAGCGCGCGGATGCCAACCAGGTCGCGCATCGCGATGGCCTGGAACTCGCTTTGCGCGCCGTTGCCGATCAGCGCCATGCTGCGGCTGCCGGGCCGGGCCAGGCAACGTGCGGCCACCGCCGACATCGCGGCGGTGCGGATCGCGGTGGTCAGCGTCAGCTCGCACAGCAGGCGCGGCGCGCCAGTGGCCACATCGGCCAGCACGCCAAAGGCCATCACCGTGGGCAGGCCGTGGTGGTGGTTGCCGGGGTGGCCGTTGACGTACTTGAACGCAAATTGCGCCGCGTCGGCAATCGGCATCAGCTCGATCACGCCAACGTCCGAATGGCAGGCCAGGCGGGCGCTTTTGTCGAACTCGTGCCAGCGCAAAAACTCAGCCGTGATGCGATCGGCCACGCCGGCGATGCAGGCCGACAAGCCCTTGCGCTGCACCAGCCGGATCATGTCGGGTGCACTGATGTAGACGGTGCTGGGGTAGGGGTTGGCGGGCATGGCGTGGGCTGCTGGGTGGCGATGACAGCAGTTTCGCGGGACGGCGTGTCAGGCGAAAGCCGACAAACCGCTGCAATAACGCGATGATTTTGACGGAATGGCAGAACGCGCTGCCAAAATGACAAACCAGGCAAGATTGCAAGCACCGCCGCCTGCTGCGCCCGGGCCCGATCATGAAGCTCTGCTCGGATGGGCCGCCGATCCGCCGGGGTTCTGCCCGCGCCAGCGGCGGCCTGCTCGGCAATTCACAGGGCCGTGAATGGGCGGCCATGTGCTGGGCTGACGTGCCAGTTCATGACAAGGCGCGCCGCTGCTTGCGCTGCGTTTTTGGCTGGGTCAGCGGGCCCTGGCAAGAAATGATCAGCCCAAATGCACCCAAGAGCATCGGCACTCGGTCCGCGCGCCACACAGCCTGAAGCCCGCTAAGGCAACGGGCTGCGACACGCATAGCTGCTTGCCTGCAACCGGTCGCCACCCGTGTAGTGCGGGTAGCCGGGGTAGCGGCACATCGGCCTGGATGACTGGACTTGAAATGGCGGCAAGCCGGCCTTGCTGGTCTGCACCAGCGCGTCTGCGGGTGCACTGCCCGAGGTCACCCAGCGGTCCAGCGGGTCGATCAGGTCGACCATCGTGGCGACTGTCATGGCAACAGCGCGCTTGTCCATCACGGCACGCGCATTGCCGGTGTGCGTGGACGATGGCGAGACATACAAACGCAGCGACTGGTCAACCACGGCCTGACCGAATCTGGCCACCACCGCCTGGTAGTACTCGATCCCCATCAATGCGCTCTGTGCCCGGTCACCGGCGTTCTCGCGAATGATCAGTTTGCCGCCACGGGCGAAGAAGGCCGATAGATCCGGGTTCGTGGAGTCCATCAATGCCGAGGTCTGCTGGACACGGGACGTGAACGCTTCCGGGCGATAGGCTTTTACATCGAAGTTCGCATCGCGCGCCACCGCGTAGCGGATCCAGTTGCTGCCGTACAGCCAATGTGTGGATGCCGTGGCGGCGCTGGGCGGCACGGTGGGCGCGGCCGTACCTGTTACCCAACGCACAAAGCTCATGGCCTGCGGCCCATCCAGGCTGTCCTCGTGGCCATAGAGCCATGGTGGATAACGGGTGATGCCATTGGCCAGTGGGAAAGAGAACGTGTAAGGCGAGTGGATGCTCTGCATCAGCGCCAGTTCGGCATCTGACAGGCAGTGCGGCCCCGCATCGGTGCCGTCCGCGCAGCGCAGCGCGCGCAGGTTCACCCGTGCCTGGCAGGCCAGGTAGTTGTTGATCACACCGTCCACGAGCCCGTCCAGGGCATCGCAGGCATCGGCGGTGGCCTTTGCGATCAGTGGCGCCTTGGACGCATCCAGCCAGTCACTGAACTGCGGTACCGAATTGCGCACGAAGGCGTGGAACAAGCCTGTCCAGTTGATGACGGGCACGACGCTGACAACGCCGTCGTAGTCGGCCGGAAAGCGCTGCGCCATCGTCAGGGCTTCGCGCCCGCCCTCGGAGCCGCCAAAGTAATAAAGCTGACCCGGTGCCCGGCCGTAGAACAAGCGCATGAGGTCCACCGCGACGTCTCGGACCTTCTTGTACGACGCAAAGGCAAAGTTCTCCAGCATCTCGTCATTCAAGGCGAATGCCGCAGGCTCGCTGGCGGTGAAGGCCGACGCCTGGTGGCCAGAGTCGGTGCCAAAAGTGGCATAGCCGCGTGCGATGGGCAGCGGATCGCCGGGTGCGGCATCCCGCAGGGGCGCCAAGCCCGTGATCAGAACACCGTTGTACCCGCCGCCGCCATATTGCAGCGCCTTGCCGTTCCATGAGGTCGGCAGGTTGAGCTGGAAGTTGATCAGTTGCGCTTGCGGGTCGCGGGGGGCCACGGTGCCCAGCAATTTGCAATATGTCGGCGTGTCGGGCGAGACGGTGTTGCCGTTGACGGCTTCTGGGGCGGCCGCCACCAGCACCGCCGATGTCACAGCGGCGGGCCCACTTGGCAAGCCTATCGACGACGCAGCAATGGACTTGCCAGCCAGGCCTGCGCAGGCCGCCCCGAGTTGCGCGGCAGAGGGCACACTGCTGCAGGCCACAAGGCCGAGGGCTGCTGACGTGGCAGCCAGTACCAGCAAGGATGGGGTGTTCATCTTGCAAGCTCCAGGTTTATTGCAGGCATAGGCTACAGCGGATTCAGCGGTCGCTGTGCGTCAAACCCCAGCCTGGCCACAGGGCGCGCTCCGCGCCTGGCATCGCATTCCAATCCAGCGACCAATGATCAAGTTAATTCGATACGGGCCCTAACGGTAGGTGGCCAGCAGGATGCTGGTCTCGGTATTGGCGATGCCCTTGATCAGCCGCACCCGCTCCAGCAACTGCGAAAACTGGGTCATCGACTCGGCGCGCAACTCGGCCAGCAAATCCCAGCGGCCGTTGGTGTCGTGCAAGGCCTCGACACCGGGCTCACCCAGCAGGCTGGCGATCACCGCGCGGGTCTGGTTGCCCTCGACCAGCACGTTCATCCAGGCGCGGATGTTGTTGGGCTCGGCGTCGGGCCGCAGCCGCAGCGTGTAGCCGACGATCACCTGCCCGTCCTCCAGCTTGCGCAGCCGATTGTTCACCGTGCCACGCGACACACCCAGCTTGGCGGCCAGCGTGGCCACGGTCAGGCGTGCATCCTTGCGCAGCAGCGAGATCAGTTGTCGGTCG
The DNA here is from genome assembly GCA_031411635.1 of Betaproteobacteria bacterium. Taxonomy (GTDB): domain Bacteria; phylum Pseudomonadota; class Gammaproteobacteria; order Burkholderiales; family Burkholderiaceae_C; genus Pseudaquabacterium. The sequence continues at coordinate 4,952 of JANOBL010000654.1, read as the reverse complement.
GTGTCGTCCATCGGGCCCTCTGCGGTGTTCGGATTCAGCCTGCCGGTGGATCCAGCGCTGAAAAGCGGGCTGCGCGGCATCACCCGCTCAGCGCTTGCATTTTGGACGGCCGGTCGGTCGGAACGGGGCTTTCAACCCGTGCAATCACCCTGGGGCAATTCACCGTCGAGTACCGGCAGCAGCCCGATACAGTGTTGGGCGGCTGACAATTGGATCTGCTGCAGCAGGAGGCGGGGTGAAAGCAAGCGACCAGGCGGTGCCCGACAACGACCCAACGCTGCTGGATGCCAGCGCCCTGTCGGCCGCCATCCACGCCCGCAAGCTGTCGTGCCGGGCGGTGATGTTGGCCACGCTGGCGCGCATCCACCGCATCAACCCGCTGTTCAACGCCATCGTCAACCTGGCGCCGGACGATGGCTTGCTGGCCCAGGCCGAGCAATGCGACCGCGAGCTGGCGTTGGGCCGGTCGCGCGGCTGGCTGCATGGTGTGCCGCAGGCGATCAAGGACACCGGGCATGCGATTGGTTTTCCAAGCACGCTGGGCAGCCGATTGCTGAAAGACGCGGTGGCCACCCGCGACAGCCTGGTGACCGAGCGCATGAAGGCCGCCGGCTGCATCGTCATCGGCAAGACCAACATGCCCGAGCTGGGGCTGGGCTCACACAGCTTCAATGCGCTGTTTGGCACCACCCGCAATGCCTGGGACCGGGATGTCAGTGCCGGTGGCAGCAGCGGCGGTGCGGCAGTGGCGCTGGCGCAGCGCCTGCTGCCGGTGGCTGATGGCTCGGATTTCATGGGCTCGCTGCGCAACCCCGCAGCCTGGAACAACGTGTTTGGCCTGCGCCCCAGCCAGGGCCGGGTGCCGTACTGGCCCAGCGCGGATGTGTGGCTGGACCAGATGGGCACCGAGGGCCCGATGGCACGCTCGGTGCGTGACCTGGCCGCGCTGCTGGCCACCCAGGCCGGCGCCGATCCGCGCACGCCGCTGGCGATTGCCCAGCCGCACGGCAGTTTTCCGGCCACGGCACAGCCAGCCGATCTGCGCGGTGTGCGGGTGGGCTGGCTGGCCGATCTGGCGGGTTATCTGCCGATGGCGCCAGGCCTGCTGCCGGTGTGTGAACAAGCCTTGGCGCGGCTGGCCCAGGCCGGTGCCCAGGTGCAGCCACTGGCGCTGGGCTTTGATCCGGCCCAGGTCTGGCAAGCCTGGCGGGTTTGGCGCCATGCCCTGGTTGGCCCCAAGGTGGCGCGTTTGCTGGCCTTGCCAGGCGCTGCCGGGCAGATCAAGGCCGAGGCGCTGTGGGAGCACGCCCAGGCCCAGCAAGTCCGCGCCCAGGATTGGTCGCTGGCCAGCCAGCAGCGCACGCTGTTCCATGCCCATCTGCTGACGCTGTTTCAACAGGTGGATGTGCTGGCCTTGCCGGCCACCCAGGTGTGGCCGTTTCCGGTGGGCCAGCGCTGGCCACAAAGCGTAGCCGGGCGGGCCATGGACACCTACCACCGCTGGATGGAAGTGACGATTTACGCCACGTTTGCCGGGCTGCCGGCGATCAGCGTGCCGGCGGGTTTTGATGCCCAGGACCGTTGGCCGGCTGGCCTGCAACTGATCGCCCCGCCGCAAAGCGATGCAGCGCTGCTGGCCATCGCAGCGGCCTATGAAAACCTGATCCCGCACCTGCTGGCGCGCCGCCCGCCCGAGCCCGATCCGAATGCCCTGAATGCCCCGGTGGCCGCAGGCCCCGAAGACCCACCCGGCGACACAGGAGGTTGACACCGGCACGGCTTGGCGATTAAATTGCTCACATCTTAGCGAACAACCTGGCAAAGCGCCCGATGACCCAGCCCATGACCCTGCGCCTGCCCAGCATCGATGTGCCACCGTACCGGTTGTCCGGGGTTGTCTACAGTGCTTTGCTCAACCATGCGCCGCAGCTTGCGGCGCTGGGCGATGCGGTGCACCAGCCGCCGTACAAAGCCCCGCCCACGCACCCGGTGCTGGCCTTGCGGCCAAGGCACACGCTGGCCGGGCCGGGGGATGCGCTGGTGGTGCCGGCGGGTTTTGAGGCGCTGCAGACCGGGGCGTCGCTGGGCATTGTGATAGCCCGGCCGGCTTGCTGTGTTGCCGTTGCACAGGCGCTGGATTTTGTGGCCGGCTACCTGATCGTCAACGATGTGCAATTGCCGCTGTCCAGCCACTACCGGCCGGCGGTGCGCTTCAAGGCCCGCGACGGGTTTTGCCCGCTGGGCGCCTTGGTGCTGCCTGCCGCCCAGGTGGCGCAGCCGGACAGCCTGGCGGTGCGGGTGCTGATCGACGGTGTGCTGCAGCAAGCCACCAGCACGGCCGGCCGGCTGCGTGGTGTGGCGCAACTGCTGGCCGATGTCACCGAGTTCATGAGCTTGCAGCCAGGTGATGTGTTGACGCTGGGCATTGCGCATGGCGCGCCGCTGGCACGCGCCGGCCAGACAGTGACGATCCAGATCGACGGCCTGGGCCAGCTCAGCAACCCGGTACGGGCACAGGAGGCCCTGGCATGAAAACCGCACGTGTTGCCTATGCCGGCGCCATCCACAGCGCCGTGCCGCATGCAGCCGGCCTGAAGCTGACCGACGGCCGGGTGCTGGCCGAGCATGAGGTGGTCTGGTTGCCGCCGTTTGATGTGGGCACGGTGATCGCGCTGGGGCTGAACTACGCCGACCATGTCAAGGAGCTGTCCAAGGAGCTCACCGTCACGGCCAAGGACGAGCCGCTGGTGTTCTTCAAAGGCCCTGGCAGCCTGATCGGCCACCGTGGCCACACCCGGCGCCCGGCCGGTGTCAAGTTCATGCACTACGAATGTGAGCTGGCGGTGGTGATTGGCAAAACCGCCCAGCGGGTGAAAGCCGCCGACGCAATGGCCCATGTGGCCGGCTACACCGTGTGCAACGACTACGCGATCCGCGACTACCTTGAAAACTGGTACCGCCCCAACCTGCGGGTGAAAAACCGCGACGGCGGCACCGTGCTGGGCCCCTGGCTGGTGGACGCCGATGATGTGCCCGATCCGCATGCGCTGGCGCTGCACACGCTGGTCAACGGCAACGTCACGCAGCAGGGCAACACGGCAGACCTGATCAACAACATCCCGGCGCTGATCGAATACCTGAGCGAGTTCATGACCTTGCAAGCCGGCGATGTGATCCTGACCGGCACACCCGACGGCGTGGTCAATGTCAATGTCGGCGATGAAGTGGTATGCGAGATCGACGGCATCGGCCGGCTGCTCAACACCATCGTCGGCGACGCTCAATTTGCACGCTAAGGAGACTTGCACCATGCGCATCCAGCACCTGATTGCCGGCAAGCCGGTGGAGAGCCGCGACTACTTTGAGACCATCAACCCGGCCACGCAAGAGGTGCTGGCCGAGGTGGCCTGCGGCGGCGAGGCCGAGGTCCATGCCGCCGTGGCCGCTGCCAAGGCGGCCTTCCCCAAATGGGCCGGTCTGCCGGCCACCGAGCGCGCCCGCCTGGTGCGCAAGCTGGGCGACCTGATTGCCGCCAACGTGCCCGAGATCGCCCGCACCGAGACGATGGATTCGGGCCAGGTGATCGCGCAGACCGGCAAGCAGCTCATCCCCCGCGCGGCCGACAATTTTTATTACTTTGCCGAGATGTGCACCCGGGTGGATGGCCACACCTACCCCACGCCCACGCACCTGAACTACACGCTGTTCCATCCGGTGGGCGTGTGTGCGCTGGTCAGCCCGTGGAACGTGCCGTTCATGACAGCCACCTGGAAAGTGGCACCGGCGCTGGCCTTTGGCAACACCGCGGTGTTGAAGATGAGCGAGCTGTCACCCCTCACCGCCGCGCGCCTGGGTGAGCTGGCGCTGGAAGCCGGCATCCCGGCCGGGGTGTTGAACATCGTGCACGGCTACGGCAAAGAAGCCGGCGAGCCGCTGTGCAAACACCCCGATGTGCGGGCCATCTCGTTCACCGGCTCCACCGCCACCGGCAACCGCATCGTGCAGGCGGCGGGTTTGAAGAAGTTCAGCATGGAGCTGGGCGGCAAAAGCCCGTTTGTGATTTTTGAGGACGCCGATCTGGACCGTGCGCTTGACGCAGCGGTCTTCATGATCTTCAGCAACAACGGCGAGCGCTGCACCGCCGGCAGCCGCATCCTGGTGCAAAAAAGCATTTACGCCGGCTTTGCAGCCAGGTTTGCCGAGCGCGCCCAACGCATCACCGTGGGCGACCCGCTGGACGAAAAAACCATCGTCGGTCCGATGATCAGCCAAGGCCATTTGGCCAAGGTGCGCAGCTACATCGAGCTGGGTTCAAAAGAAGGCGCCACGCTGCTGTGTGGTGGGCTGGATGCACCCGACTTGCCGGCCCATGTTGCCAAAGGCAACTTTGTGCAACCCACGGTGTTTGCCGATGTAGACAATCACATACGCATTGCGCAGGAAGAGATCTTTGGCCCGGTGGCCTGTTTGATCCCGTTCACTGACGAGGCCGATGCAATCGGCCAGGCCAACGACATCCAATACGGCCTGAGCAGCTATGTCTGGACCGAAAACCTGGGCCGCGCCCACCGCGTGGCCGCAGCGGTGGAGGCCGGCATGTGTTTTGTCAACAGCCAAAACGTGCGCGACTTGCGCCAGCCGTTTGGCGGAACCAAAGCCAGCGGCACCGGGCGAGAAGGTGGCACCTGGAGTTATGAGGTGTTTTGCGAACCGAAAAACGTGGCGGTGTCGCTGGGCAGCCACCACATTCCGCACTGGGGAGTCTGAATATGGGCAAACTCGCACTGGCCGCCAAAATCACCCACGTACCTTCGATGTACCTGAGCGAGATCGAGGGCCCGCGCAAAGGCACGCGCCAAGACGCGATTGACGGCCACCTTGAAATTGGCCGCCGCTGCCGCGAACTCGGGGTTGACACGATTGTGGTGTTTGACACGCATTGGTTGGTCAAC
>JANOBL010000653.1:0-3118 GCA_031411635.1 Betaproteobacteria bacterium | reverse complement strand
AGTAGGCCGCAAGCTGGTTTTGCGATGCCGCCTGCATCGCAATGCCCAGCTTGCTGTAGCGGAACATCGCAAACAGCGCTGCGCACAACACCGCCGTGACGCCGATGATCGCCACCTGCTCGATGCTGATCACCGCGCCTGCAAGCTGGATCACCTCGCCCTTGTAGGGCACGGCCAGGGTGTGGGTCTCGGTGCCGATCTCGGGGATCATCGAGATCAGGCCACGTGCGGTATAGCCCACGCCGATGGTCAGCATCACGATCGTGAACTGCGGCTGGCCCAGGATCGGCCGGATCACCAGCCGCTCCAGCGCCATGCCCAGCGCAAACATCGCCAGCACCGCCACCGGCGCGGCAAACCAGAACGACCAGCCGGCGCTTTTCATCAGCACCAGGCCACCAAAAGCGCCCAGCATCATCAGCTCGCCCTGGGCGAAGTTGACGGTTTCGGTGGCCTTGTAGATCAGCACAATGCCCAGCGCAATCAGCGCGTAGTTGCAGCCGAGCGAGACGCCCGATATCAGCAGTTGCACAAAGGCCAAACGGGTCTCCTGGGGCGGCCGGTGGCCTGCCGAGGCTGTGGAATGCCAGTGGCGCAAGCCTAGGGGGCAGCGCTGGGCACCGTCTTGTGTCTATATGCTGTCTCAGGATGCATCGCTTGGCAGCGAGGGAAAGCACGGGGCCGGGTGACCCCGGTTGTGCAGCAAAGCCGGTTCAGTACTGCCGCAGCACCACGTATTCACCCTGGCTGCCCATCGCCCGCTCGGTCTCAACCCAACCGGTGCGGGCATAAAAGGCCCGGGCGGCCTGGTTGGCCAACACGCACTTCAAGTACCAGGGCTTGGGCAGCCACGGCGCCAGCGAATCCACCAGCGCCCGCCCCACGCCGCGCCCCTGGGCCTGCGGCGCCACATACAGGTGGTGCACAAAACGGCCCGGCGCATACACCGCGATAAAGCCCAGCAGGGCCGCAGGCCCAGGGCAAACCCAGACCGTCTCGCAAGACGAGTTGCGCTTGAAATCGGTGTCGATCTCGGCGCCGGGCGGCAGCCACGCCGCCTGCTGCAGGGTCAGCGCAAACAAGGCCTGGATGCCGGCGGCATCCTCGTCGGTGGCCGGGCGCACCGGATGCAACTTGGCCCCGCTACACCGGCTCAACCGTGACGCCCACCACCGGTGGTGCGGTGCCTCCGCCCCGGATCACTCCGCGCAGCGGCGCCACATCGGCGTAATCGCGGCCCCAGGCCAGCGTGACATGGTCCTGGCCGACAAACAGCTTGTTGGTCGGGTCCAGCGCCACCCAGCCGTGCAGCGGGCACCACACTTCCACCCAGGCATGGCTGGCATCGGCGCCCACCAGGCGCGGCCGGCCAGGCGGTGGTTGCGTCAGCAGGTAACCGCTGACATAACGTGCCGCCAGGCCCAGCGAGCGCATCGCGCCGATCATCACGTGGGCAAAATCCTGGCACACGCCCTGGCCTTTTTCCAGCGCCTGCAAGGCGTTGGTGGCCACATCGGTGGCCCGCGGGTTGAACACCATGCGGTCGTGGATGCGGCCCATCAGCGCCTCGGCCGCTTGCAGCAGCGGCCGGCCGGGTGCAAACAGATCCCGCGCATACGCCGCCAGCCGGGCGTCGGCCGGCGCAAAGTGGCTGGGCAGCATGAACTCCACCGCGTCGGGCTGCGACACCCCGGCGCGATAACGCAGTGCCTGGGCGGCCTCTGACCAGGGCGGGCTGTGCGCGCTGTCCAGGCGCGGCGGCACCAGTAATCGCACCAGAAAACTGCTGGTCACCGTCAGCGTTTCATGCACCCGCGCATGGCTGAAGCCGTGGCGCCAGTTGCCAAAGGCATCGCGGCTTTGCTGCACCGCGTCCTCGGGCTCGGGATCGATGTGCAAGGCCCAGCGCTGCACCTGCTGCAACTCGGTGTCGCGCGGCCGCAGCCAGGCGCTGTGGTGCGCCACCTCCACCGGCCGGTCGTAGTCGTAGCGGGTTTCGTGGTTGACCGACAAATGGCGCGGCACGGCCACCGGCACGCTGGGCGGTGGTGGCGTGGACTGAAACTGCGCCGCGCCTTGGCCCTGGGACTGGTTTTGCGACTGGCTTTGCGACAACGGCAAGCCGGCCGGCGCTGCCGGTGGTGACGTGCCAGCCGGGCTCATTGCCACACCGTGCGATCGGGCGATTCGACGTGCGAGAACAGATGCCGGCCAATCTCGTCAGACAAACGGCGCGCAGCGGCACTGGTTTGCTGCAAGGCCTGGATCAAGGTCTCGTGCCGGCCCTGCTCATCGGCCTTGGCCAGCGCGGCCAGCGGCCAGTCTTCGGGCATTTGCAGATCGGCGGTCACCGCCTCGGCCCACGGCGCGTCCTGGCGCGCCAGCTTGCGCAGCCGGTCGCGCAGGGTGCGCGCCACCCAGGCCAGCGAGCGTGGGTTGTCGGTGTCCATCACCAGCAGATGCAGCAGTGGCAGTGCCTCGCGCCGCGCCTGGAAGCGCGCGCGGTAGGTGATCACGCTGTCAAACAGCCCCAGCAGCAGCAAGAAGCCATCGTCGGTTTCATGCACCCGGTGCTCAAAACCCAGCGCCAGCGCATGCGACAGCATGTACAGCCGCTCAAGCTGCCGGCCCACGCTGAGCAGCCGCCAGCCGTCATCGCGGATCATGCGGTCGGTCTGCGCGCCGGTGATCGCGGCCAGGTGGGTGGCGGTGCGCGACAGCACACCCAGCATGTCGGCGGCCTGGCCGTCGTGCTCGGCCAGCACGTTGGCCAGGTGCTGCTCGAAATGGTCGTCCACCTCGTTGATCAGCTTCCAGTGCTCGGGCGACAGGCGCTCGCGCAGCGCCTGCGCGCACTGGCGCAGGCTGCGCAGGCTGTGGGTGGCGCTGGTGTTGCCGCTGTCGGCGCGCAGGCCGTGCAGCAGCGCCCGCTCGAACACCCGCGGTGACTTCAAGGGGCCCGGCACGCCCCCGCCGACCAGGCCGTGGTAGGCCGCCAGGTCGCCCAGCAGGCGCAGGGCCGGCGCGCCGTTGTCAGCGCGCAGGGTCTCCAGCACCAGGCGGGTCAAGCGCACCGCGTTCTCGGCCCGCTCGGTGTAGCGCCCCAGCCAGAACAGGC
>JANOBL010000652.1:0-1655 GCA_031411635.1 Betaproteobacteria bacterium | reverse complement strand
CGAAAACGTGTCGTTTGCCTACGATCCGGCGCGGCCGATCCTGCACGATGTCAGCTTTGAGATCCCGGCCGGCAAGACGGTGGCGGTGGTGGGCGCGTCAGGCGCCGGCAAAAGCACGCTGGCGCGGCTGCTGTACCGCTTTTACGACGTGACCGGCGGGCACATCACGCTGGACGGGCAAGACATCCGTCAGGTCACCCAGGCCAGCCTGCGCCGCGCGATCGGCATCGTGCCGCAGGACACCGTGCTGTTCAACGACAGCGTGGGCTACAACATCGGCTACGGCCGCACCGGTGCCAGCGATGCCGAGGTGGAAGCGGCGGCGCGTGCCGCACACATCCACGAGTTCATCGCCAGCACGCCCAAGGGCTACGGCACGATGGTGGGCGAGCGTGGCCTGAAGCTGTCGGGCGGCGAAAAACAGCGCGTGGCGATTGCCCGTACGCTGTTGAAAAATCCACCGGTGCTGATCTTCGACGAGGCCACCTCGGCGCTGGACTCAGCCAACGAGCGCGCAATCCAGGCCGAGCTGAAAAGTGCGGCCCAGGGCAAAACCGCGCTGGTGATTGCGCACCGGCTGTCCACCGTGGCCGATGCCCACGAGATCGTGGTGCTGGATGCCGGCCGGGTGGCCGAGCGTGGCAACCATGCCGAGTTGTTGGCGCTGGGCGGGCGCTATGCCGAGATGTGGCGGCTGCAGCAAACGGCGGATGACAGCCAGCTTGCCGTCACGACCTGAACCTGGCGGCCGGTCCCAAAAACAAAAGCCGACATCTGCAGGCGTCGGCTTTTTTGGTGCGGCAGACCAGAGGTGCTTGTCAGACCGGCCGGCGGCGGCGTGTTGCCGCACCCGCACCGACGAGCGCCAGTGCCACCAAGCCCAGCGCTGCCGGCTCGGGCAGCGACGGGCTGGCGAGCTGGGTCAGGCCCAGTGCCAGATCATCCACGGCAAACCGGCCACCCCCTGCCGTGACAAACTCGATGCGGCGGATTGAGCCGGTGGTCGGGATCAGGGTATTGGCGATGGTCCAGTTTTGCAGGCTGCCGTTGTTGACGCTGAAACCTTGGCTGGAATTGCCCAACTCGTCAAAAAACAGGATCGTCAAGCCGATGCTGTTGGCCGAGTAGCGCAGCGACAAGCTGTTGAGCTGGTAGCCGGCCAGCAAATCAATTGCAAAATCAACACCTTGGTCAGAGTTCAGCAGAAAGTTCGGGCCGCCAGGGGGCGGAAACGGAAAGATCACACCGCCCACGCCGTTGCGCCTGACCACCGCGCCGGACGCCGCACCGGCGGTGAGGGCACCGATGCCGGTGCCGCCGGACGCTGACACGGGGCTGAAATTCAGGCCGATGCCTTTGTATTGGTCCGACAGCGCCTCGCCAACCGCGAGTTCTTCAAAATCAAGTGTGGTGATCGATGCGTGGGCAAACGCGCAAAGGCCGGAGGCGATCAGGGCTGTGCCCAAGGTTCTAAGAAGTTTTGACATGTTTTCTGCCGGCTGAACGTTGCTGAACTGTAGCGCCACAACGTGAAAAGATAAAAGCGGGACAAGCTGCATCGAACTGTATCGAACGGTGACTGGACACGACAGTTGCACTGCACCTTCGTTCAGGGGGGGTCTGCCTGCGCTGCCCCTTGAATGGTGGGGCGTTTG
>JANOBL010000651.1:0-1993 GCA_031411635.1 Betaproteobacteria bacterium | reverse complement strand
CTGGCCTCGCAGCAGGACCCGGTGTCGCTGAAGGACATCAGCGAACGCACGGGGCTGCACCCGTCGACGGCGCACCGCATCCTGAACGACCTGGCCATCGGCCGCTATGTCGACCGCCCGCAGGCCGGCAGCTACCGCCTGGGCATGCGCCTGCTGGAGCTGGGCAACCTGGTCAAGACCCGGCTGGACGTGCGCGACGCCGCCATCGGCCCGATGCGCGAGCTGCACAAGCTGACCCACCAGCCGGTGAACCTGTCGGTGCGCCAGGGCGACGAGATCGTCTACATCGAGCGCACCTACAGCGAGCGCTCAGGCATGCAGGTGGTGCGGGCGGTTGGCGGGCGCGCGCCCTTGCACCTCACGTCGGTGGGCAAGCTGTTCCTGGCCCAAGAAGACCCGCAGCGGGTGCGCGCCTACGCCACCCGCACCGGCTTGGCCGGCCACACCCGCAACAGCATCACCGAGCTGGCGGCGTTGGAGCGCGAGTTGTCCCAGGTGCGGCAAAACGCGCTGGCACGCGACAACGAGGAGTTGGAGCTGGGCGTGCGCTGCATGGCGGCCGGCATCTTTGACGACCAGAGCCGGCTGATCGCGGGCTTGTCGATCTCAGCGCCGGCCGACCGGCTGGAAGAATCCTGGGCCGACCGGGTGAAATCAACCGCTGCGTTGATCTCCGGTGCGCTGGGCTACCGGGTGGCTTGAGGTCAGGAAGTGCGGCGCACCGGCACCACCTGCGCCGCAGACTCACCCAGCCATTTGCGGATGCGCTCGGCATCGCCGATGCGCGAGTATTTGCCGGTGGAATCCAGCAACACCAGGATCAGCTTGCGGCCGGCCATGTGGGCTTGCATCACCAGGCAGCGGCCGGCCTCGGCGATGTAGCCGGTTTTCTGCAGCCCGATGTCCCATTCCGGGCTGCGCACCAGGCCGTTGGTATTGCGAAACTGCACCATGCGGTGGCCCACCGCCACCTGCGCTTCTTGCGAGGTGGACAACTCGCGCAGCAACGGCACGCGGTGTGCCTCGCGCACCAGCACCGCCAGGTCTTGGGCGCTGGATTGGTTTTGGCTGGACAGGCCGGTGGGCTCAACATAGTGCGTATCGCGCATGCCAAGCTGGGCAGCCTTTCGGTTCATCGCCGCAACAAACGCCTCCAGCCCACCGGGGTAGTGGCGGCCCAGCGCATTGGCAGCGCGGTTCTCCGACGACATCAGCGCCAGGTGCATCATCTCGCCCCGTGTGAGCTGGGTGCCTACCGCCAGCCTGGAGCGGCTGCCTTTTTCAGTGTCGATATCGTCCTGGCTGATCGTCAGCACATCGGACAGCGGCTGGTGCGCTTCGCTGACCACCAGCCCGGTCATCAGCTTGGTGATCGAGGCAATCGGCAGCACTGCACCCGGGTTTTTGGAGAACAGCACCTCGTTGGTGTCCTGGTCGATCACCAGCGCCACGCTGGACTTCAGCGCCAGCGCGTCAACATCGGCATGCAGGCCCTGGATCTGACCGAAGCTGGCACGCGCCGGGGCCTCGGCGATCAGTGCGGCGCGGCGGGCATGGCGGCCACGCAACTCCAACGCACGGCCCTTGGGTGACATCGACTTGAGCGCCAACGCCTTGCGCGCGCCCAGCTTGTGTTTGGCCACCTTGCCTGGTGCCACCTGGTGCACAACGGCCTTGTGCCGCTGCACCTTGGCCAGGGCCGGTGAGCTGGCGGCCAGTGCGATGCACAAGCCCAGCAACAGCGATGGCAGTGACAGTTTCATGATGATCCGAACAAGAGAGGGGAACAAGCTGCTGCGCAGTGTAGGGCAGCTCAAAAACATGCGCAAGATCAAAAACTTGCGAGCGCTTGTTCAAGTAAACCCTGGTCCCGCGGCCAGCGCTGGCAAAGCTACCCGGTGTTTACCCCTGCGCCGCCACCCGCTCCAGGTTGGCATGCAGCTTGTTCAACGCCGCCAGGTAGGCCTTGGCCGATGCCACCACGATGTCGGGG
>JANOBL010000650.1:0-3934 GCA_031411635.1 Betaproteobacteria bacterium | reverse complement strand
ACCGCGAGGCCGCGCGCGGCTAGCTAAGCGGGCGTACGCAGGAGTTCCAGCGCCTGAATGGGTTGGCCACTGCCGCCGGCTTCTGGCTGAACGAGGTGCCCCAGCAGGACGGCAGCACAGCCTACATGCTTCTCACCGACTATGGGCCCCAGCACATGCCAGACCTGCAGGCGGTGGCGGCGCACCTGCAAGCTGTGGCTGGCGGCCGGCAGTGAATGGCCCGCCCTGCCAGCCGGCCCATTGCGCAGTTGCTGCCGCTGATGGCGCCGGTGCAGCCGCCTGCACAGACGCCTGCACAGACGCCTGCGCAAAGGGCGCCAACGCGCCGGCAGGGGCTGACGATGGCAAGGCTTTGCTACTTTGAAGGCCCGTGCTGCGCTTGCCGGGTTCGCCCTTGGCGCGCTGGCCCAGCCGGGCAAGCCTTGCGTCTATTTGGTCAGCCGCTGGGACGGGTCTCGCTCGCTGCCTGACCTGGCGGCGGTGGTGGCGTTCCTGCGCCAGGTGGGGGCGCCCGAGTGATGCACCGCGCCACGCTGCCCCACCGGCTGGCGGCCGAGCACCCGGCGGTGCCGGCTGTTTTTCACCAAGCCCATGCTGCCGGGCGGCCGCCGCCAGCTTGGCGGGCGCATGGCCCAAGTTGCCCCGATGGGCGGGGCAACCGGTTGATGGCCGCCTCAGGCGATACGCACTTCCAGGTGCTTGCCGAGCGCGCGGGCGGCGGCTTCGATCTGGTCAAGTCTAGAGGCGTGGCGCAGGTTGAACAGCCGGTCAACCTGCGGCATGTGCCAGCCCAGGCGCCGCGCCAGCTCGGACTTCTTGATGCCTTGCTCGGTCATGGCCTGGTACACGCCCAGCTTGGCCCCTTCCAAGGCCGATGGGCGCACCGTGCGCTGCCCACGTTTGGCCTTGCTCGCCACCGGCAGCGGCTTGCGCGATTCCACGTAGAAGGACAGCGCCGTTTCCAGAGCATCCACGGCTTGCAGCAGTGCCTCATCTTCATCGGCGCCAAACGTCAGCGCCTCGGGCACATCAGCAAACGTCACCAACACGGTGTTGCCGTCAGGGGTCAAGGTCACGGGGTAGTCAAACATGGGGTGGCCTCACTTCAATCCGAGTTGACGCTTGATCGCAGCCTCGATCCCCTTGCCCAGTTCGGCAGTGCCGTGCATGGGCAGCGTGGATTGTTTGTCGTTCAAGAAGACTTTGAGATGCGAACCCTTGCCGGGCTGAAAGGTGGCGCCTTGTTGCGCCAGCCACTTCTTCATCTGCTTTGAGTTCACGCACTCAATAATAAACACTTCTGTTGTGTTCGTCAAGGCCGATGCAACACGAATGTTGCAATGGGCTTGACAACGCCTGCCGAGTTCAGCCGAACTTTTGTGTCGCTGCAAATCAGCAACGCGGGTTTGACAGCCCGATCCATAGGCGCAACAGCCGCGCCGGATATCCGTTTGCGGTTTTTTTTGTTGCGCAGTGCGTCTTGCTTCTATGGCAGGGCGTGCGGGGAGGGGCGCAAGCCCCTGCCGGAACCTATGGCCGGTCTGTCCAACCCCGCACGTCTCTTGAGCGAGCTTGATCATCGGCGTGGACCACAGACGGTCATACAAGTCGCGGCGGGAGATTTGCATGGCAACCGATACCCGCTTTGATACCCGCTTTTTGCCAGGCTGGGGCTGGATTCAGTGAGACGTCAAGAACCCCAATCGCCAGTATTGGCGCGGGTTTGCGGGCAGTGGTGGGATGCCATGCCCCCCTGGGGCCGCTCGATCATCAGCAGCATGTGCGCCTGTCCTGTTGATTCAATAGGAGCTTGGCTGTCCCATCCCGTTTTTTTGATGCCCGCTTATGCCGCCGCCATCCTGGATGCCAGGCTGGATCGGCAGGCTGCCGTCAGCGCGGATTGCGGCGCGCCACCCAGTAGGTGGCACCTTGCGGGCCGTAGCGCTCTGCATGCGGCACTTCGCGCGCCAGCGTGAAGCTGTCCCCGGGCAGCAGATGGCGTGTGCTGCCATCGCAGGTCAGCCACATCTCACCTTGGGTGATCACCGCGCTGGCGTCAAACGCGTGGGTGTGCGTGTCGATCACCGTGTCGGGGGCCCACTGGCGTTGCAGCGCTTCATCAAAACCGGCAGCGTGGGCTTGGGCCTCGAAGAGTTCGAAAGTCTTGGCGTTGTTCATGGTCATGGCCTCGAAGGTGGTCAAAGCTGCGGTGCGCCAGCCTGGCGGCTTGGATCGGCCAACGCAAAAGCATCGAGTTTTTCACAATCGGCCATGACGCGCAGCACGGTCGGGATGTTGGCAATCTCAATCTTGAAGACGCGCATCACGACGACGATGCTGGCCAGGCAGATGTCAGCGATGGTAGGCGTATCGCCATGACAGAACTGGCCGGTTTCAGGTTCGCTGGCCAGGCGCTGTTCCAGCGCCTGCAAGCCGGTGGTGAACCAGTGGATCTGCCAGGCCCGCCAGGCGGCATCGTCAAACTGCCCCACGCCAGACAGGTACTTCTTGACCCGCGGCGTGATCAGCGGATGCGTGTCGGCCGCCAGCATCGCCGCCAGCGACCGCACCCGCGCCCGGCCATGGGCGTCGGTGGGCAGCAATGCCGGGGTGGGGTAGGTTTCGTCAAGAAACTCCAGGATCGCCAGCGACTGGGTCAGCGCTGTTGGCGGCTGGCCCGGAGCACGGTCTATCAAAGCCGGAATGGCGCCCATCGGGTTGATCTTCAAGAACGCCGGGCTACGCTGTTCGCCAGCATCGATGTTGACGTTGTGTTCCTGCGCTGTCACGCCCTTCAGGTTGAACGCCACACGCACGCGGTAGGTGGCCGAGGTGCGCCAGAAAGAAAAGAGTTCAAAGCGCGCGGGATCGGTCATGGGCACTCCTGGCAAAGACTGAGGGGCGTTGATGTTCAACGCGTCGAACTTGCAGACAGGATAGTGCAAGCCACGGCCCTGTTTTGGCCCGCGGCGGTTGAAAACAGGCCGGCAAAGTTTTGGCCGCCACCAAAACCGGACCAGCGGGCCGCGCCAGCTTGCACCCGGCAGCCGAGCCCCGTTTGACCCATACCCGCCGCCCACCCGGCTTGGCGGTGGCAGATTGGCAAAACCGCGCTGGCGCGGGGTTTCCAGCCCGGCTACAGCGAGAGCTGGATAGACCATGCCGGCCTGAACTGCGCCTGCGGCTGGGCCAGGATTGCCCGCAGGCGCTGCACGACGAGGCCGTGAAATGTTTTGATCCGACGGCCGGCAGGTCTTTGGCCCGAGATCGCCTGGACGGTCTGGATGGGCTGCAGCGCCGGACACAAGCGCCGGGCCATGCGCTGCGCTGCCAAGACGCGGTGTGGCCGTTTGTGGCCCAGATCCACGATGCAGAGCGCCGCGATGCCGCGCTGGTGGCGCAGTTTCACAACGATGCCGGCGTGCTGGCTTGACGATTGATGCAACGCCGCCCACCGCGCCTGTCACCCCCACCGCACCCGGCGCGGCGCCGTTCAGCATCGCCAGCCACCGGCCAAGCCAGCGTGCGCCTGCCGCTGCCCGATGCCGCTGTGTTGCAAAAGCTGGCCAAGGCCCTGGCGCCCTGGCTGCGCTGAGGATCAAAAGCCTTCTTCGACCAACTCCGCCGCGCGGATCAAGGCCCGCACCTTGTGCTCGGTTTCTTTCCATTCCATCTCGGGGATGGAATCGGCCACCACGCCGGCCGCCGCCTGCACGTACAAGGTGTTGTTCTGCACGATGCCGGTGCGGATGGCGATCGCCACATCCATGTCGCCGGCAAAACTCAGGTAGCCGCAAGCGCCGCCGTAGATGCCGCGCTTGACCGGCTCCAACTCGTCGATCACCTCCATCGCGCGGATCTTCGGCGCGCCGGTCAAGGTGCCCGCCGGGAAGGTGGCGCGCAGCACGTCCATGTTGCTCATGCCGTCCTTGAG
>JANOBL010000649.1:0-5600 GCA_031411635.1 Betaproteobacteria bacterium | reverse complement strand
CGGTGACGCTGGACTACGCGCTGGCCTATGCCTCGCGGCCAGACGCCACCGGCAAATCGCGCATCGATCTGCGCTGGCCGGCGGCCGGTGCGCAGCACGCGTTCCGGGTTTATTACGCCAGTGAAACCAGCCTGTTGTCGCGCTTGGCCGCCACCCAGCCGGCGCTGGCAGCCAGCATCCAGCAAACAGGGGCGCTGCCGCAGCGTGCGCAGTTGTTCAAGGACCATAAAAACGCCTTTGATCGCGATTGGTTTGAGCTGCTGACCCACGATCCGCTGCTGCGTGGCAATGCCAGCGAGATGCGGTTGGTGCACCCGGTGTCGGGCAAGCTCGCCACACTGGGCTTTTACCGCGTGGCATCGGTCAGTGCGGCCAATGTGGAAGGCGGGTTTGACAGCACAACTATGGTGGCCTACGCCGTGCCCAATGCCGCGCCACCCACCATGCCCTTGCTCGACGCTGCGGTGGACCCGGCCACCGGCGTGGCCAGCGTCCTGCTGCGGGTGCCCCGCAGCGCCGTGCCGGCGGCGTTTTTCCGGCTGCGCCGCACCACGGGCACCGCCTCGGATGCCACGCTGATGCGCGTCGTGAAAGAGGGCGCGGTGGGCCCGGCGGCGGCCACCGATGCAATGCAGCAGGCCACCCTCAGCGACGCCGGATTGAAACCCTGGCGGCGCTACTTTTGGCGCGCCGAGGTGCGCGGCGCCGATCTGCCCGGCAGCACGCTGAAGGGCGCCTGGAGCCGGCCCAGCGCGCCGGTGGAAGCGGTGGTGATTCCCGACACGCCGCCGCTGCCGGCAAGTCAGGTCGTTTTGACTGCCACGCCCAGCGGCGTGACGATCAGCTTCGTGCACGATCCCGCAGCGCTCAACGGCGGCTCGGTGGGCCGCTTCCGGCTGGACTTGTACAAACACCTGCCGGGCGACCGGGAACGCAGCATTGCCACGCTGTGGGCCGATGCACCCCAGGCCCAGGGTGGCTTTGATGCCCAAGGCCATGCCAGCTTCATCGACAAGCAGCCGGCGCCACCGGGCACCGTGTACCGCGTGCTGGTGACCGACCCGCTGGGCCGCAGCAGTGCCGGCAATGTGCCGGTCACGGTGCCGAAAGGAATCTGAGCATGGCCACCCTGCAACCCGCGATCGCAACGCTGGGCATTGCCGCGCCCTACCTCGGCCCGTGGTTCGACGATGCCACGCTGACGCTGGCCCCACCTGACACCAACCCGGCGGGTGGCGATCTGTCGGTGACGCTGCAGTTCAACATCGCCACCACCTTGTGGCTGCCACCGGCCCGGGGCCTGCTCAGCCTGCATGTCAGCACGGTGACCCGGCCCAAGCCGCTGGCCAGTCTGCGCAAGCCCGACGGCAGCCCGGCCTTCAACGACGACCGGCTGCTGGCGCTGTACACGCTGCTGCCCGAGGTGGCCGACCGGCTGGACGCCTTGACGCGCAGCATCGCGCCGGCCGATGGCAGCGCTGCCGGCAACGCACCCAGCCGGGCGCGCGTGGCCTGCCTGGCGCTGGAGTTTCCTGACAACAACGCCGCCTGGCTGGGCGCGATGCAGCCGCCACCGCCCCAGGGCGATCCCGGCGATCCACCGATGTCGCCGGCCGACGTGGCGGTCTTCTTCGGCGTGGCACTCAACGCCGATGGCATCACGCTGGGCAACCACGCCAGTCCGATGGCCGACATGCGCACCCCCGGCAAGCTGCCGCTGATCGGCAACTTCGAGCCGCTGCTGCTGCTGCCGCTGGCCTTCAGCGGCCTGTTCAGGCTGCATGCGTTTGACCAGCGCGGCCGCCCGCTGGACCCCGGTGCGGTGGCGGCCTGGTGGGCAGCGCTGGGTGCGCAGTTTCCCGATCTGTGGGCCATGGGCCTGAGCAGCCCGTTGCCCGGCGCTGCCAACGACCAGCGCACCGCGCCGGTGGCCGCCGCGCTGTCGGGCCAGGTGGTGAACGCCCACGAAGGCCCGGTGGACGATGGGCTGATGGCGCGCCTGGACAGGGATGCGGCCGGCATCTCGGCGCTGGCGATCGACGCGCTGTTCACCCGCCAGGCCGGCGCACCGGCGCCCATGCTGCAGTTCACGCCGCCTCCCAGCGGCCCGGGTGTGCGCGACGATGCGCCGATGCCACGCGTGGCTGCGCTGCCGGGTGGGCGCTATGCCAGCCAGCTCACGCTGTGGGCCAATGCCGCCGCCACGCCGCTGGCACGCGACTTTGTGCGGGTTGCAGTGGTCGAGCTGGAAGAACACCTGGTGGGCCAGAAGCGCATTGCACCGGTGCAAGCCACCGCCACCCAGAGCAAACACGCCGATGACCAGCAGCGCTGGACCACCCGGGTGGCGATCGCCCAATCGTTAGGCCCGGCGCTGCTGGCCACGGTGGACGCCGCCGCAGCGGCCGCGCTGGCAGTGATCAGCGGCAACAACGCCCAGGTGCTGAGCAGCTCACTCGATGCCGGCTGGGGCCCATTGCCCGGGCTGCCGGCCGCTGCGGCGCCGCCGGTATTTCCGGCCCTGTTGCCGAAGCTGAAGCCGCTGCCGCTGCTGGGTGGCAGCGCCGACGCCAATGCGCTGCCCAAGCTCGGCCAGCGGGTGTTGATGCAATTCACTGGCCTGGTGGGCCTGGCCAACTGCTGGCTGCGCGCCTGGCCGGTGGGTTTTGATCTGTTGACCGGCCAGCGCACGGTGCTGACCGGCGGCGCAGCACGGGTGGACAACAACGGCAATGCCAGCCTGGTGCTGGAGCTGCCCGACGGCGCCGGCAGTGGCCAGCTCGGCGTGCGGCTGTCGCTCACCGCGCCCGGCGGTTTTACCCGCGACTACACCGAGCAGCGCTTCAACCGGCCCAACCCGGTGGGCGCTGCCAGCGCCGGCCTGGCCTGGGGCAGCAACGGTGCCACCGGGGTGTTGTTGTGTGAGCAAGGCCAGGTGCTGGCACCGCCGCTGAATGGCGTGATCTTGCCCGGCAGCACCGTGGTGGAGGTGGTGCCTGGCGGTTTTGCGCTGATCAACCCGGCCACCATCCCGGCCAACGCCTTCAGCGCATTGACGGCAGCGGCGGCCTTTGGGGTGGGCGATGCACTGGCGCTGACCCAGCCAGCGTTCAAACAAATGCCCGACGGGGCAGTGGGCGCCAATGGCCTGGCCAACTGGCAGGGTGCAGCGCTGAACCGCGCCACCCGCAATGGCTTGAATCCGCTGATCAGCGACAGCCAGCCCCTGGCCTCGCAAGAGCGGCTGGACCATGCGGCCGCCAGCCGTGCGGCCCACGCAGCCTGCGTGTGGACCGCACCAGCGCTGGCGCGCTACCACGAGTTGGGTGCGCACAACACCGGCCATGCCGGTGCGCCGGCCGCCGTGGAGGTGCACGGCACCGGCGTGGCGCTGAACGGGCCGGCCGCGCACCTGGTGGCCGACCACACCGAAGACCGCATCGCCAAGAACGCGGCGGCGCTGGTCACGGCAGCAACGGCGGCGCCGGCTGTGCCGGCGGCGCCAGCCGGCGCCAACCTGTGGCTGGCGGTTCTGAAGACGGTGGCAGCCGGGGTGGAAGGTGAGCAGCAGTTTGGCGAGAAGGTGGTCTCCACGGCGGCCCCGGGACTGGCCTATGTCTTCGAGCCCGCGGACAACAATGGCGTGGCACGGGCCTACGAGTCCATCCCGCCCAAGGCCAGCGACATCAAGAAGTGGTACGACGACAACTTTGTCACCACCCAACTCGGCGTTGACATCCTCGGCACGCGGCTGCCCGGCAGCGCCGGCTGGCCAGGCAGCAAGATTGCCGCAGCCAAACGCGCGATGGACCGCCGCGCACTCGAAGCGGGCTGGGGCCTGCGCGAGGCCATGGTGTCGGTTGGTGCGGCGCTGTCGCGCGCCGAAGACTTCATCTACATCGAAACACCGGCACTCGACCAGGCCGGCGTTGGCCCCGATGCCGAGATCCTGCTGGGCCGCTTGCTGCTGCGCCTGGCCAACCGGCCGTTGCTGCGCGTGCTGCTGTGCCTGCCCAGCCGTTTGATGCCGGGCTGGCCCAAAGGCGTGGAGACGCTGCGCAACCTGAACCTGCACAACGCCATCGGTGCCTTGCGCCTGATCGGTGGCGACCGGGTGGCGGTGTTTTCGCCCAGCGCCGGCCAGGGCCGTGAACTGCGGCTGACGGCCACCACGGTGATCGTTGACGACGCCTATGCACTGACCGGCAGCAGCCATTTGTGGCGGCGCGGCTTGAGCTTTGACGGCTCACTGGCGGTGGCGCTGTTTGATGAAGTGCTGAGCACCGGCCGGCCGGCCGAGATCGTGGCGCTGCGCCGTGCACTGATCGCCAACCAGCTCAGCCTGCCACCACAGCGTGTGCCCGACGACCCCGCCGCCTTGGTAGAGATGGTGCAGCGCTACAACCAGATGCGCAGCGCGCGGGTGGGCCAGGCCGCACTGACGATGCCCAAGCTGGTGTCGCCGCCCGGCCCGGGCTGGACGCCCGACGATGGTTGGAACCCGGACGGCAGCGTCCCGCCCGATGCCAGCGTGCTGGCCTTGCTGTACGGCTTTTTGCAGGGCAACCAGGCCGATCTGCCTTGAGCCGCACAGCCCGTCACTTGAATTGAACCTTGACCGACGGTGTGCCCGGCAGGCCCTGGTACACCACCTCCACCGCCAGCCCCGGCTTGGGTGGCAGCAGCTTGGAGAAGCTGCCCAGGCTGATCAAATCCCCCACCTTCATCGCCTGGCCGGCGCGCGCCATGTCCTTGGCCAGCCAGACCACGGCGTTCAGCGGGTGTTCCAGCACGTCGCTGCCTTTGCCACGGTCCACCTCCACGCCGTCAGCCTTGACGACGGCCACAAAGTCGCGCAGCGCATTGCTGAACTCTGCCGTGCGCTGCACCGGGATCGGCGCGCCCAGCACACCCAAGCGGGCACCGACGTTGATCGCGGTGATCGCCGCGCCGTTCAGCTTGGGCGGTGCTTCCACCACCAGGTCGGGCAGCTCGATGAACGGGATCACCGCGTCGATCGCGGCCAGCACTTGCTCGGGCGTGGTGGCCTGGTTGACGGCCTCGCTGCTGATACGCACCAGCATGTCGGCCTCGTACAGCGCACGGGCGCCAAACGCCGCGTCCACCGTGGCGCCGTTGGCCAGCAGCATCGGTGCGTACAGCGTGCCCCAGACCGGCGCATCGGCGTTGAAGCGCTTTTGCACCGCCGGGTTGGTCAGCCCGGCCTTGTAGCCCACCGGGGCGCCCAGGTCCCGCACCAGCAACCGGTTGAACTTGGCGCGGCTGCATTCACCATCCTTTGCATCCAGGCCCTCGGGGTTGGTGGCAGGCTGGCGGGCCTGGTAACTGGCATACAGCGCCGCCACTTGCTCGTCGCTGAGGCAGGCGGCTGTCGCGCCGCTGCTGGCCAAGGCTGCGGCAACGGCCAGGAACAGGGTGGTTTTCATCGTTGTCTCCGGTGGGTAGGAACTGGCGACGATTATCGGCAGCCCGGCGCCAGCTCGGCCAGCAGCGCACGCAGGCCGGCCTCGTCCAGCACCGGCAGGCCCAACTCACGCGCCTTGTCAAGCTTGCTGCCGGCCTCCTCGCCGGCAACCACA
>JANOBL010000648.1:0-3713 GCA_031411635.1 Betaproteobacteria bacterium | reverse complement strand
CCGGTCCAGCAGTTCAGGATGTCGTCGTTGTAGGTGGTGTGGGTGGGACCCAGGCCGTCGGCCGATCCCACCTGGCCGGGCTGCACGATGTAGATTGAGCAGGTGCGCGGTGGGTAGGCCGGGGTGGTGGTGTTGACCGTGATGCCCAGCGAATAGGTCTTGCCGGTCTTCACCAGCTTGCTGGCCTCCAGCGCCAGCGCCGGTGTCAGGTAGTTGGCGGCACCGATCTCGTCGGTGGGGCCCCATTTGCTGGGAAACCAGGTTTGCTGCGCGCCAGCGGCCAGGCTGCAGGCCAGCACGGCGGCGCCAATCAGGGTGGTGTGAAAACGTTGCATCAAAAAGCTCCTCTTTGGTTGGATGACAGGGTCCCATCGACTGTCCCGGCGCCGCATTCGCGCCGGGCTATTCGATTCATTGCACCAGGTTGGCGCCACGCTCGATCACAAACTCGGCGTCCACCAGCCGGCGTGAGTGGTTCAGGTCGCTCTGCGCGATCAGCACCGACACCGGGCTGCCCTTCAAGCCGGCGATCACATCGCCCAGGCGTTTTGACAAGGCCGGTGCCACACCCTCAAACGGCTCGTCCAGCAGCAGCAGCCGGGTGCCCACCGCCAACGCACGCGCCAGCGCCACCAGTTTTTGCTGGCCGCCCGACAGCAGCAGCGCACGCCGGTCTTTCATGTCCAGCAGCTCGGGCAGCACCCGGTAGACCAGGGCCAGGCGTTGGTCTTGCTTGAGCGACTTGTTGACCCACACCGGGATCAGGATGTTTTCTTCCACCGTCAGCTCGGGCACCAGGCCACGGTCTTCGGGCATGTAGCCTATGCCCAGCGCAGCGCGGCCATGGCGGGGCAGTTTGGCCAGGTCCTGGCCGTCAAACTGGATGCGGCCCTGGGTGGGTGACAGTTGGCCCATGATCGAGCGCATCAGGCTGGTCTTGCCCGCGCCGTTGCGGCCCACCAGGCCCACCAGCGTGCCATCGGCCACCGTCAGCGACAGCCCACGCAAGGCCACCACGCCCTGGATGGCCACATGCAGGCCTTCGACGGTCAGCATCGGCAGCGCCTCATTCGGTGGTCAGCTCGCCGGTGACATAACGCCGCACATCGTCGGCCGCCAGCGCCACCGCCGGCACGTCGTCGGCAATCACCCGGCCGGCGTAAAACGCGATCACCCGGCTGGCGTGGCGCTCCACGATGTCCATGTCGTGTTCGACAAACAGCACCGTGGTGGTGGATTCCTGCCCCAGCGCATCCATGATGGTGGCCATCATCGGAAATTTCTCGTCAGCCGACACGCCACTGGTGGGCTCGTCCAGCAGCAGCAGTTGCGGGCGGGCGGTCAAGGCCATCGCGATGTCCAGCAGCTTGCGCACACCGCCGGGCAGCTCGGCCACCCGGCGCGCCTGGTGTTGCGCCAGCCCAAAGCGCGCCAGCAGCGCTTGTGCACGGTCAATCGCCTCGGCGCGCCGCGCCGGCTGCCAGAAGCTCAGCCGCTGGTCGTGGCAGGCGTTGGCCACCAGCATGTTGTCCAGCACCGTCAAGTCGCCATACAACTGCGGGATCTGGAACGAGCGGGCTACACCCAGCCGGGTGATGGCGCGTGGGTCCAACGGCGTGATGTCACGGCCGGCCAAGCTGATGCGGCCCGAGTCGGGCTTCAGGTAGCCGGTGATCATGTTGACAAAGGTGGTCTTGCCCGCGCCGTTGCTGCCGATCAGGCTGACCCGCTCGCCGGTGTTGACGCTGATGTTCAGGTCGGCCGCAGCCACCACCGCGCCAAAACGCTTGTTGAGGCCTGCCGCCTGCAACAGCACCGTCATCGGGTGCTGCCCCGCATCCACAGCGAGCCTATGCCCTTGGGCAGGAAGCGGATCACGAGCAGCAAAAACAGCCCCAGCGCCAACTGCCAGGTGTTGGGAAAGTAGGCGCTGGAGAACGAGCGCACCACCTCCAGCACCGCGCTTGCCACAAACACCGCCGCCACGCTTTGCCAGCCGGCCAGGATGGCGACAAAGACAAACTCGCCCGAGGTGGTCCAGAAGCTGAAATTGGGCTCGATGTGGCCCAGGCTCATGACGATCAGCGCGCCGCCCAGGCCACCGCAAAACGCCGCCAGCACAAAGTTGATCGCCATTGCCTGGCGCACCGAGCCGCCCAGGTATTCCACCCGCAGCTCGTTTTCGCGCACCGCCAAGGTGACCAGGCCGCGGGTGGAATCAAAGTACACCCGCGCCAGCAAGCCGATCACGGTGGCCAGGCCTGCCGTCAACAGGTACAGGATGTAGCCCACCCGCTGGTCGGGCAGTTTGAAGCCCAGCAGCGTGGGCCGGCCCAGGTTGAAGCCGTCAGAGCCGCCAAGCAGGTCCAGTTTCATCAGCAGGCCATAGGTGACCATCGACAGCGCCAAGGTCAGCATCGCAAAAAAAATGCCCCGGTAACGCGACAACAGCGGCGCAAACGGCGCGGCGATCAGCACCGCCATCAGGCCGCCGGCCAGCGCCAGGCCCAGTGCATCGGTAAAGCCCAGCTTGTTGAACAGCAGCGCTGCGGTGTAGCCGCCGATGGCAAACACCATGCCCTGGCCAAACGGCACCACACCGCCGCGCATCAAGGCCACGATGCCCAGCGACACCAGGCCGTTGGCGGCGGCCATCGTCAGCAGGAAAGTAAGCCATTTGGGCGCCCACAGGCCGGCCAGCGCCAGCCCGGCAAACGCGCCAAGCCCCAGCAGCACCGTGCGGCCGTGGGCGCTGCCGCGGCCATCCAGCAGGCGCCGCGGGCCCGGCTCTGCCGGGCTGCGAAGACCGAAGCTTGCATCGGGCGCGGTCATATTTTTCTGGCCTGGATGCGCTGGAACAGCCCCTCGGGCCGGAACATCAGCACCACCGCCATCACGATGTAGATCGAGAACAGCTCGGCCACCGGGGCCAGGTGCACCGCCAGCGAGCGTGCCAGGCCGACGATCAGCGCGCCCACCGCCGCGCCCTCGATGCTGCCCAGCCCGCCGATGATGACCACCGCAAACGACACGATGATCACGCCCACCGACACGCCCGGCTGCACCGAGATCATCGGCGCAGTAAATGCACCGCCCAGCGCTGCGAGGAAGATGCCGACCGAAAACGCCAGCATGTAGACGCGCGACACATTGACACCCATGCTGGCCGCCACCTCGGCGCTGTGGATCACCGCCAGCATGATCTTGCCCTGGCGGGTGCGGTTCAGCCCCCACCAAACCGCCAGCCCCACCACGATGGCCAGCGCCAGCAGCGCAAAGTCATAACCCACCCAGGTCTGCACGCCCACGCTGACATTGCCAAACAGCGCATAGGGCTCGGACACGTAATACGGGTTGGCGCCCCAGACCAGCTTGGTCAGGTCCTCCATGACCAGGAACATGGCATAGGTCACCAGCACCAGCAGCACCTCGTCGCGGCCGTAGAAAAAGCGCAGCAGGCCGCGCTCGATCAGCGGTGCCAGCAGCAGGGCCACCGCCACCGCGGCCAGCAGCATCGCCACCAGCGAAAAGGCCGGCGCCCATTTCATGCTGGCGCCCCAGCCGACGAAACTGGCCGCGGCATACGCGCCCAGCGCGTAGAAGCTGCCATGCGCGATGTTCAGGATCTTGAGCACGCCGAACACCAGCGTGAGCCCGAGCGCGACGATGAACAGCCATGACGCGTAGGTCAGGCCGTCGATCAGGATCGTGAG
>JANOBL010000647.1:0-6892 GCA_031411635.1 Betaproteobacteria bacterium | reverse complement strand
GATCGGCAGCTTGCCGTCCATCGCCAAACTGGCACACAGCGCTGGATCGGTGCTGATCGTGGCGCGGCCGTTGATGCGCAAGGTCTCGTTGCGGCCCGGTATCAGGCACAGCAAGGCCACCCGTGGATCGGTGATGATGTTGCGCAGGCTGTCCAGGCGCTGGTTGCCACGCCGGTCGGGCAGCAGCACCGTGCGCTCGTCCTGCACCACCAGCGCGGCGCCGGCATCACCACGCGGTGATGCATCCAGCCCACCCGGCCCACTGGTGGCCAGCACCACCAGCGGCGAGGCTTGCAGCAGTGCGCGGTACGGCGCGTTGAGCGTGGCCGATTCCTTGCGCAGCGAGGCTTCACCGGGTTGGCCGTACAGCGCGTCCAGATCGGCCAGGGTGCGCACTTGGTGGCTGGGCTGGCCATTGAAGCTGGTCGGGTCGATGGGCTGCATGGTCGGGGTTCTCCGGTGAAGCGGCGTTTGTACCCGACAAGGTTCCGGCACTCCGCGGCTTGAGCGCGAGTGTCGGGGTGCATGGGTTCTGGGCAACGGTGGTGCTCATGGCCAAGCTTCTTGAACAGTTTTCAATGCACGGGCACCGCGGCGCCCTGGCGCAGCGGTGGCATGCGGCAGACGATCAGCGCGCCCAGCGCCAGCAAGCCCAGTAGCAGTGGCAGCACCCGCAGATAAGCCCGCGCTTGCGCCATGACGCCGCTGGCCGATGGGCTGAGCAGCAGGCCGGGCAAGACCGCAAAAAACACCAGCCCAGCGGCCGCTACACCCAGCGCGCCCGACACCTGTTGCGCGGCACTGACCAGGCCCGACGCAGCGCCTGCCTCGGCCAGCGGCACATCTTGCAAGGTGATGGCCGACAGCGGCGGCCCGGTCAGCCCCAGGCCCAGGCCAAAGCCGGCCTGGCCCAGCAACAGCGCGGCCAGCGGTGGCGCAGCGGCCTGCAGCACCCAGGCCATCCAGATCACGCTGAGCATCGTCACGGCCGCGCCCAGCAGGATGGTGCCGGTGCCGAGTTTGGCCATCAGGTGCCGGCCCAGCACGCTGATGCTGAGCATCGCGCCCGCTGCAATCGGCAGGCACAGCCAGGCCATCTGCAACGGTGTGTAGTGCAGGCCCATCTGCAGCACAAAGGTCATCACCAGCAAGTAGGCCGGCGTGATGCCGTTCAGGCACAGGCTGCACAACAAACCCAGGCGCACGGCCGGCAGCTTGAACAAGGCGGGATCCACCAGCGCCGAGCCGCTGCGCGCCATGCGCCGCAGCAGGTGACGCCACAACGCCCAGCCCAAGGGCAGGCTGGCCAGCAGCAAGCCGACGCACCAGGCCGGCCAGTGCCGCTCTGGCCCTTCGATCAACGGCAGCACCAGGCTGCCCAACCACAGCATCGACAAGCCGGTGCCGGCGGTGTCTAGCGCCATGGGCTGCACCCCGCCTCCGGCCGGCAGCCAGCGCCAGCCCGCCAGCAGGCTGAACAAGCCCACCGGCAGGTTGATCAAGAAGCACAAACGCCAGCCCAGCGAGAACCCGTCGGCCTCGATCAACAAGCCACCCAGCACCGGGCCCAGCGCGGCCGAGGTGCCGCCCAGCACACCAAACACCGCGTAGACCCGAAAGCGCTTTTCGGGCGGGTACATGAGCTGCATCAATGCCATCACCTGCGGCACCATCAGCGCGGCTGCCGCGCCTTGCAGCAGCCGCGCGGCCACCAGCACGGATGCCGATGGCGCCAGGCCGCAGCCCAGGGATGCCAGCATGAAGCCGCTGATGCCGATCAGAAAGAGGCGTCGGTAACCGTAGACATCGCCCAGCCGGCCGCCGGCTATCAGCAACACCGCAAAGGCCAGTGTGTAGCCGGCAACACTCCATTGGATCGCGGCATTGCTGGCGTGCAGGCCGGCCTGTATCGACGGGATCGCCACGTTGATGATGGTCACGTCCAGCAAGTCCATCACAAAGGCCAGCGCCACCACCACCAGCACCAACACCCGGCGCCTGGGGCTGAAGCCCAGCGCGGCCTGGTGCGCCGAGGCAGCGGCCATCACGCCGGCTGCAGGCTGGCCAGGATGCGCCGGCACAGTGCCTGGTGTTTGCGCACCCTCTCGAAGCCATCGCCCAGCGAGTGGAGGTGGCCGTCCCACTCGCTGGACATCCCGCCCTGGTAGCCGCCGCTGACAAACTCCGGCAGCAAATCCTGGTACGGAATCGAACTCTCGAAACCCTGGTCATCAAAATCGTAGAACTTGCCGTGCACGTGGATCACCTGCGGCATGATTTCCAGCCAGGCTTTTGGATCGCCCGGCGACGGGATGTTGAACATCACCGACAGGCCGCTTGCCACCTCGGCCGGGGCGCCCAGCGGCGCCACCGCGCGGTTGATGAGAAAGCTGCCCAGTTGCGCTTCGGGCCGGCCGATGTACATGCCGTCGACATGGAACGCGGCGGACGGGTCGCCCCGCTCGGTCTGCTCGGTCGCCATGATGCCGCGGATGTTGATCTGCATGCGCCCGGCCTCTTGGGTGCGCTGGCCGTGTTTTGGCACGCCGCAACCGGCCCGGGTGGGGCCTGGGCCGGTGCTGGTAGTCAGAAAGTTGGGTGCCGGGCTCAGCCGCGTGGTGCGGCGCGCGGCCGGGCAGCGCGGGTTGCCGGTGGTTTGCCCGGCTTGGTCAACTTGGCCGATGCCTTGCCCGGTTTGCGGCCAGCCGCCGCTTTGAGGGTGGCAATGCTGGGCACGGTGGCCACGGCTGAGGGCGTGAACAGCAGAAACGCCAGCATCATGTCGCTCAAGTCTTGCACCAGCTTGTCCCAGCTTCCCTCGCCGGCACCGCCCAAGGTATCCAGTCCCAGGTAGCGGGCCTGGGCCGCATGGATCACCAGGAACGAGACTTCGATTGCCCGCACCGGGTCGGGATGCAGGATCTGGTCTTTGCAGTTCATCACCACCTGCAGCAACTGGGCATGCACCGTTACCGCAAAGCGCCGCCCGGCCAGCTCGATCACCTCGTCTTGCGGCGCACGGAGCATGAAGGCGCGCAGGATGCTGGCGTTTTCTTTCAGCAGGCCGCTCAAGCCACGCACCACCGCCGGCACCACCTGGCGCAGATCGGGGCCCTGCGCTTCGACGCTGCACACCAACTCGTTGTGCCGCTCGGCAAAACGCTCGAAAAACCGTGCCTGCACCACGCGCAGCAAATCGTCCTTGCCGGCCACCCGGCCGTACATCGAGCCGGTGGACACGCCCGAGCGCTGGCTGATATCGGCCAAGGTGAGCTGGTCGTAGCTGCGCTCGGCCAGCAGATCGATCGTGGCCTCGATCACCCGCTCGAAGGACTCGCGGCTGCGCGCCTGTTTGGGCAGGCGGGCATGCGCATTGGCGCCGGTTGCGGCATCGGACATGGCGGGCGGGGGCTGAATCGGCTGGCGGCAAAGGCCAGCCGCCCAACAAAGGGACATGACAAGCCAAAGTATGCCCAATCGACCGGCGGGTGTTGGTGGCCTCCGGTGACCCGCATTGGTTGGCTGTGGTTCGGGTGGCGCGCTTGGTCATCGGAATTCCCGGCCGGTATGCGTCAAAGGCGTGGATTTAAAAAATCAAAATGTTGCTTCTAATAATGTAGCGGCGTGCTGCATGCTGCGCATTCGGGAAAACGCGCAATGGCGAGCGCACACAGTCCGGCTGGGTGTCGGCGGTCGGGTGGCTGTAGTTGTTGCGCTGGCGCCGCTGTCTGGCGCGCTGCGCGGTGTCGCGTCAACCGCTCATCGTCGGCGTGCGGCAGCGGCTGTCTTGCGCGATGGTTTGGCGACGGCCTTGCCACTTTGTTTGCCGCTGCGTTTTTTGGCGTGTTTGCTGGCGGCTTTGCCTGCGGCGGCGGTCTTGCCCTTGATGGTCGATCGATCACCCGTTGCGCGGATGGCGGCGGCCCGCAGCGCCTCGGGCCCCAAGCCCAGCCAGCCCTGGCAGGCGGTTTGCTGCAAGGCCTGCGGCACCGGCTGGTAGCGTGGCAGTGGCGGCGGCGGGGTGTCGCGCTGGCCGACAAAACACGGGCCCAGCAGCGACGGACCAAACGCTGGATCAGACGCCGGACCAAGCGCTGGGCGCTGCTGGCCGTCCACCAGCCGGGTGATGTCGCGCAGTGGCGCATCACCCAGCGGTGCCCGCAGCGCGGCCAGCAGCCGGTGGGTGGCCAGTGGCGCGCTGATCGGGCCTTCGCGCCGCGCCTGGGCCGGTGGCAGCAGCAAGCGGCGCAGCACCGCTTCCAGCCCGGGTTGGCCTTGCTCGCGCAGCGCAGCGTGCCATTGCAAGGCCAGCCATTCGCCTTGTGCGGCGGCCTGTTCGGCGCTGCGGTCTGGCCCTGCGGCGGCAGGGTCCAGGGCAAGCTCGATGCGGCGGTTGATCGCGTTGGCGTAATCCTGCGCTGTCCACTGGCCGTTGCGCAGCAGCGACCGATGCGCCAGAAAATTGGCCCAACCCTCGCTGAACCAGGCGCGCAACGCTTCGTCGCCCCGGCCGGCATGGGCCAGCGGGCCAAAACGATCGGCCACCCAGGCGCGCGCCAAGGCCTGGGCGATCAGGCTGTCAAACGCCGGGCTGGGCAGTGCCAGATCGGCCGGCGCTTGCAATGCCAGGGCTTGTTGCCAGGCGCTGGCGCCACGGCTGGCGGGGCTGTCAGCGCTGCCGCTGTCGGTGCTGCTGTTGTCAGCCAGCCCCGGCAACAGCAGCAGCAGCCAGGCGCCGGGGCTTTCGGCATCACCCCAGAAACGGCGCTGCGCTGCCAGCGCCTGTGCACCCGCCGCCGCCAAGGCATCGGGCGTGAAGCGCCAGGCGGTATCGGCCGGCATCGCCGCGATCACGGCCGAGCCGTCCACCACCTGCTGCTGTACCCGCAGCGCGCCGCCCGCGTACAGCGCTTGTTGCACCCGCACCCGCAGCGGCGCCGCGCCGGCACGGATGCGCAGCAGCGTGCTGCCACCCTCGGCGCTGCCGTGGCTGCTGACCCAGCGCTGGCCGGCATCCCCGTCCGCCAGACCGCCCAGCGTGACGCAGGCCTCGGGCGGCTGGCGCTCATCGATCTCGTCAGGCACCGGCAGCAGCGCCAACCCGCTGAACGCCAGCCAGGTGGCCGCCAGGCGGGCGCCGCCCTGCTGCGCCGCATCGACGGCTGGGGTGTAGTGCCATTGCAACTGCACCCGCTCGCCAGGTGCATGGGCCACGCTGCGCAGCAGGGGTGCGCCGGGCACTGCTTGCAAGCGCGGCGCGTTGGCCGGGGCTGTGCGGTCTTCGATCATGGTGTCCCAGCCACCCGGCAAGCGCAGCGTGCTGCGGTTGCGTGGGCCGGCATCAAACGCCATCGTCACCTGCAACTGGCGTGGTCCGGTGGCTGGGCCCACCTGCACCTGCCAATGCAACGCACAGCCGGCGTCTGGCGCGGCAACGGCGTCCAGCAACGGCCAGGCCAGCATCAGCGCTGCGCCGATGCGCCGCCATCGGCTGGGGTGAAGGCTGGCCAACAAGAGGTGGTGAGAGGGCATGCAGGCTGGGCGGACCCGTGGCAAAACGGGGCGGCTGAGCTTAGCCGATGCCCCGTGGCCCGGCAGAAGCGGCCATGGCCGTGTTCGGTCCTCTATGCTTGGTGTATGAGAATCAGCATGAAGATCACCTTGCCGCCCGCCTTGCCGCTGTGGAGCCTGCTGCTGCCGGCCGGCGCAGTGGTCGCGCTGATTCTGGGTTATGGACGCGCCAGCAGCCCGCTGGCGATCGCTGCCATCGGCCTGTGCCTGGTGTTGGCGGTGATGGCAGCGGTGCACCATGCCGAGGTGGTGGCGCACAAGGTGGGCGAGCCGTTTGGCACTTTGGTGCTGGCGGTGGCGGTGACGGTGATCGAGGTGGCGCTGATCGTTTCGCTGATGTTGGCCGATGGTTTGGCCGATGGCTCTGCGGGCAAGGCCAGCAGCGGCACCGCAGCGCTGGCCCGCGACACGGTGTTTGCCGCGATCATGATCGTCTGCAACGGCGTGGTGGGCCTGTGTGTGCTGGTGGGCGGCCTGCGCCATCGGGTGCTGGTGTTCCGGGTGGAGGGCACCAGCCCGGCCTTGGCCGTGCTGGTGGCGCTGAGCACACTCACCTTGGTGCTGCCGGCCTTTACCACCAGCACCGCCGGGCCCACGTTTTCCACCGCGCAGCTTGCGTTTGCCGGCATCGTGTCATTGATCCTGTACGGGGCGTTTGTGTTTGTGCAGACCATGCGCCACCGGGATTATTTTTTGCCCGCCAACACCGGTGACAACGGCGAGGACCATGCCGCACCACCCAGCGCCGCCGCGGCCAGGGCCAGCCTGGGCCTGCTGATGGTGTGCCTGGTGGCGGTGGTGGGCCTGGCCAAGACCTTGGCGCCGGCGATCGAAGCCGGGGTGCGGGCCGCAGGTGCACCACCGGCCGTGGTGGGTGTGGTGATCGCGCTGCTGGTGCTGCTGCCCGAAACCTGGGCGGCAGTGCGCGCCGCGCTGCACAACCGGCTGCAAACCAGCCTGAACCTGGCGCTGGGCTCGGCGCTGGCCAGCATCGGCCTGACCATCCCCACGGTGGCGGTGCTCAGCCTGTGGTTTCCGCATCCGCTGGTGCTGGGCCTGGCGTCCAAGGAGATCGTGCTGCTGGGGCTGACCTTTGTGGTGGGCACGCTCACCTTGGCCAGTGGCAGTGTCACGGTGCTGCAAGGTGCCGTGCACCTGGTGCTGTTTGCGGTGTTCCTGTTTCTGGCCGTGGTGCCTTGACGCCAGGCGCCTGATCTACTGCTGGCCCTGGCCCGCCTGCTTCAGCCGGGCCAGCATCTCGCCCATCTTCTGGTGCAGCATGTTCACCGCTTGCAGCGGCCGCACCATCACCTTGAAATCG
>JANOBL010000646.1:0-3465 GCA_031411635.1 Betaproteobacteria bacterium | reverse complement strand
CACCGATGTGTTCTCGCGCGCGGTGGCGCAGCAGCTGCAGGCCACCCTGGGCCAGCCCGTGGTCGTCGAGAACCGAGGCGGCGCCGGCGGCGGGGTGGGCATGCAGGCCCTGGCCAAATCGGCGCCCGACGGCTACACCATCGGCCTGTCGACCACCGG
The DNA here is from genome assembly GCA_031411635.1 of Betaproteobacteria bacterium. Classification (GTDB taxonomy): domain Bacteria; phylum Pseudomonadota; class Gammaproteobacteria; order Burkholderiales; family Burkholderiaceae_C; genus Pseudaquabacterium. Next base: position 3,306 of record JANOBL010000646.1, on the reverse strand, counting down.
CACCCACGCCATCAACCCGGCGCTCTACGGCGAGCGGGTGGGCTACGACCCGATCAAGGACTTCACCCCGCTGACGGTGGCCGTGTCCTACGTGAACATGCTGGTCGTGCACGGCAACCACCCGGCCAGGAACGTGAAGGAGCTGGTCGAGTACGCCAAGGCCAACCCCGGCAAGGTGAGCTTCGGCTCGGCCGGCAACGGCTCGTCCAACCACCTGTCGGGCGAGGTACTCAAGATGATGACCGGCGCGCCCATGCAGCATGTGCCTTACCGGGGCAGTGCCCTGGCGATGAACGACACCATCTCGGGCCAGATCACCTTCATGTTCGATATCCTCAACGTGGCCATCCCACAAAGCCGCAGTGGCCGGGTGCGGGCGCTGGCCGTCACCAGCAGCAAGCGCAGCCCCTACCTGCCGGAGGTGCCGACCATGGAAGAAGCCGGCGTGCCCGGTTACTCGGCCGCCGGCAGCGATTTGTGGTTTGGCATCATGGCCCCGGCCGGCCTGCCCAAGCCGGTGGCCGACCGGCTGCAAAGCGAGTTGGTGAAGGTGCTGCGATCACCCGAGATGCGCCAGGCCATCCGGGCCCAGTTCTTCGAGCCCTACACCAGCAGCTCGGACGAGTTTGTGAAGTTGATCCGCACCGATGGCGCCAAATGGGCCAAGATCGTCAAGGCCTCGGGCGCACGGGTGGACTGATCCCATGCCCTCGGTCGGCCGGCCTTGAACCGCACCAACCGACTGGTCGGCGCGCTATCGGCAGGCGCCGCGAGGGACGACTTGCAACAGGCGCAGCTTGTGCGGCGCGCTGCCATGCCGTGTCCTGGCCAAACAGGGTTCAGTTGTTGCAGCGCGCCTCCAGCGCGTCGATGAACGACCGGTCCCAGCGCCCTTCCCGCATGGCTTGCATCGTCTTTTCCTCGGCTTCGAGCACGGCGCGGGCCTTGACGATCAGCTCGGCCGCGTCCTCGGGTGGGATGGCGAGCAGGCCGTCCTGGTCGCCGACGACGATATCGCCCGGGTTGACGACCATGCCGCCAACCGAGACCGGCACATTGATCTCGCCCGGGCCGTCCTTGTACGGGCCGCGGTGTGTGACACCACGGGCATAGACCGGGAAGTCGCGGCTGCGGATCTCGGCAACATCGCGGATCGCGCCGTCGATGATCACACCGACGACGCCGATCTTTGCGGCATAGAAGCTGAGGATGCCGCCGACCACCGCATTGGCCAGGTCGCCGCCGGCGTCGATGACCAGCACGTCGCCGGGCCGGCAGAACTCCAGCGCGCGCAGGTAGGTCAGGTTGTCGCCGCCGCGTGAGCGCGCCGTCACCGCGGTGCCGGCCATCGTCTTGTCGCCCGGCCGGTGGTAGGGCTGCAGGCCCACCGTGCCGATGTTGCGGTGCATGTTGTCGCTCAATGCGGCCAGCGGCAGCCGGTGCAGCGCGGCAATCAGCGTCTGGTCGGCCTGCGGCGCCGACGGGTTTTTGCGCAGGGCTTTGTAGGCGCTCATGGCTCTTTCCTCAGTGAAGTTCGGCAACGGCCAACGCGATGCGGCGGCAGCCTTCGTCAAGTGTTTCGATCGCGGTGGCGATCGACAGCCGGAAGTACGGCGACAAGCCGTAGGCCGTGCCGGCAACCAGGGCCACGCCAACCCGCTCAAGCAGGTACATCACGACGTCGCCGTCGGTTGCCAGCCGCTGGCCCCCGGGCGTGGTCTTGCCGATCAGGCCGGCGCAGTTGACGTAGAGATAAAACGCGCCATCGGGCTTGCGGCACGACAGCCCGGGGATCGTTCTGATCTGCGCCAACGTGCGGTCGCGCCGCTGCTGGTAGATGGCCACGCTCTCGGCAACAAAGCGCTGGTCGCCGTTCAGCGCCGCCGCTGCTGCCGCCTGGCTGACCGAGCAGCAGTTGCCGGTGGACTGCGACAGCAGCGTGTCCAAAGCCTGCACCAGGTCGCGCGGGCCGGCCACCCAGCCGATGCGCCAGCCGGTCATCGCGTAGGTCTTGGACACGCCGTTGATCGCCAGCGTGCGATCGCGCAGTTCGGGCGCCACGTTCAGCAGGTGCGGCGGCGTGCGCTGGCCGTCAGGCCTGCCGCCAAAACGGATGTGCTCGTAGATGTCGTCGGTCATCACCAGCACCTGCGGGTGGTGCGCCAGCACATCGGCCAGCGCGCGGTACTCGGCAGCGGTGTAGCTGGCGCCCGTGGGGTTGCTGGGTGAGTTCAGCAGCAGCCAGCGGGTGCGCGGCGTGATCGCGGCGGCCAGCTTGGCCGGCGTCAGCTTGAAGCCATCGGATTCGGGGCAGGCGACGGTGACGGGCACACCGTCGCTGGCCAGCACCATGTCGGGGTACGACACCCAGTACGGCGCCGGGATGATCACCTCGTCGCCCGGCCCGAGCGTGATCGACAGCGCGCTGAAGATCGCACTCTTTGCACCACTGGTGGCGATGATCTCGTCCATCGCGTAGGTCAGGCCGTTTTCGCGCGCTAGCTTGGCGACGATGGCCTGGCGCAGCTCGACGGTGCCGGCCATCAAGGTGTAGCGCGTGGCGCCTTTCTCGATCGCAGCGGCAGCGGCCTGGCGGATGTGCGCGGGCGTGTCGAAATCGGGTTCGCCGACAACCAGGTTGACGATGGACTTGCCTTGGCGGCGCAATTCGTTTGCGCGGTCGGCGGCGGAGGTGCTGGGCGACGGCTTGATGCGCCGCACACGTTCGGCGATGCGGGAGGGGCTCACGGTCTTCCTTGGCTGCGGCAACGAAGCCAACGGTAGGGCCGGCGCCGCTTGAAGGCCAAGACGAGATCGGTCTGCCTGGATAGGCAACGCTTATGACGCGGGCGTAGACTGGGTTGGCACCCAGCGGAGATGTTGGCTTGAACCTCAGGCGCCTGAAGTACTTCGTCAAGATCGTCGACATCGGCAGCCTGACCCAGGCCGCCGACGTGTTGCACATCGCGCAGCCGGCGCTGAGCCAGCAGCTCGCCACGCTGGAAGGCGAAGTGCGCCAGCATCTGCTGGTGCGCACCAAGCGCGGCGTCACGCCCACCGAGGCCGGCAAGGTGCTGTACCGCCATGCGCAACTGATCCTGCGCCAATGTGACCAGGCGCGCGTCGACATGGACGCCGCCGGGCGCGGGCTGTCCGGCGCGGTGGCCGTGGGCCTGGCGCCGGGCACCGCTGCAGCGGCGCTGGCGCTGCCCTTGCTGCGCACGGTGCGTGCACGCCACCCCGGCGTGCTGCTGTACCTGAACGAGACCTACGGCAGCACGCTGTCGGAACTGGTGATGAACGGCC
>JANOBL010000645.1:0-2450 GCA_031411635.1 Betaproteobacteria bacterium | reverse complement strand
AAAGCGCTTGCTCCATCGGTGCGGCGGCCTGGGCACTGGCCTGGGCGATGCGCTGGCCTTCGTCGGTCAACACCACGTTTTGTGAGCGTCGGTCCACCTGGCTGCGCTCGCGCCGCAGCAGGCCACGCTGCTGCAAGCGGTCCAGCAACATCGTCAGGTTGGGGGCCGACAAGGCCAGCGCCTGGGCCAAACGCTTAGGCGCCAGCGGGCCGTTGGCCAGCACCAGCATCAGCAGCGAGTACTCCACCTTGCGCAGGCCAAACGGCTGGCCCACATGCCGCTCGAACAGGTCGAAGGTGGTGACGGCGGCCTGGGCGATGTGGTAGCCCAGCAGATCGCTCAACGGGCCCAGGACCAGCTTGGTGGGACCGGAAGGCCGGTCATCGGCAGGATCGGGTGCAGCCTTGGCACGGGCCATCTCAGCTTGCCAACCCAGGCCAGACGTTCATGCCGACACCCAGGGCAAGGCGGCATCGGCCCGCAGCGCACGGCCCCAGTGCACTTGCGCTTGCGGCAGCAGCCATTCCAGGCCAAAGCGGGCTGATTGCAACCACTGCGCCGCGCTGCGGCCACCAGCAGCCGCTGCACGCGACGGGTCCAGCGCGCAGCGTGCGCTGCGGGCCCAGGCCCAGCACATCAGCGCATGGCCGATGCCGTGCAGCACATCGTCGGCCACCCGCAGCGGCCATTCCGGGTCTGCCGCCCGGCCGGCCAGCAAGGCTTGCTGCACACGTTGCCAGGCTTGCAACTGGTCGGCCAGCGCGCCGGCAAAGGGTTGCAGCTCGGGGTTTGCCTGGCACAGCGCCACCTCGGCGGCCAACTCGGCCTGCAAGGCATCGCTGCGGGCACCACCATCGTCCAGCAGCTTGCGCGTGACCAGGTCGATGGCCTGAATCTCGTTGGTGCCTTCGTAAATCATCGCGATGCGGCTGTCGCGCACCGTCTGCTCGATGCCGAACTCGTGCACGTAACCATAGCCGCCCCAGACCTGCAGCGCCTCGTCGGCGCTGCGGTGGCCCAGGTCGGTGAACAAGGCCTTGGCCACCGGCGTCAGCAGCGCCACATGGCCGCCGGCCAACGCGCGGCGCGCGGCATCGGGGTGTTGCTCATGCTCGTCCAGCAACAAAGCAGTCCAGTAGGCCAGCACCCGGCAGGCGTCGGTGCGGGCTTGCAGCGTCAGCAGGATGCGGCGCATCGCCGGGTGCCAGGCGATCGGATCGGCGGGCGCTGGGGGTGCGCCTGCCGGGCGCTGCGCCGCGCGCATCTGCAGCCGCTCGGCGGCGTAACGCCAGGCATTTTGCGTGGCCGCTTCCAGGTGGCCCACGCCCTGCAGGCCCACATGCAGGCGCGCGGCGTTCATCATCAAAAACATCGCCGCCAGGCCGCGGTTCGGCTCGCCGATCAGCCAGCCTTCGGCCTTGTCGAAACGCATCTGGCAGGTGGCGCTGCCCTTGATGCCCATCTTTTTTTCCAGGCCGTCGACAAACACCGTGTTGCGCCGGCCGTCGGGCAGGATCTTGGGCACGATGGCCAGCGACAAGCCCTTGGTGCCGGCCGGTGCATCGGCCGAACCTTTGCCTGAAACACGGCACAACACCAGGTGCACGATGTTGTCGGTCAGGTCGTGGTCACCGCCGCTGATGAAGATCTTGCCGCCGCTGATCAGCACCGGGGCGCCGTTGGCTGCGGCAGCACCGCCCACCAGGTCGGCGCGGGTGCGCACCAGGCCCAGGTCACTGCCGGCCTGGGCTTCGGTCAAGCACATCGTGCCCAGCCATTCACCCGAACACAGCTTGGCGAGGTAACGCTCACGCAACACTGGCACCGCATGCGCCTTGATCACCTCGTAAGCGCCGTGCAGCAGGCCGGGGTACATGGTCCAGCCATGGTTGGCTGCGGCCAGCATCTCAAACAGCGCGGCGTTCAGCAACTGCGGCAGGCCTTGGCCACCGGCCTCGGGGGCGCAGGCCAATGCGGGCCAACCACCCTCGACAAAGGCCTGGTAGGCGCTGCGGTAGCCGTCCGGGGTGGTCACGCCGTCGGCTGTCCAGGTGCAGCCCGCCAGATCGCCCGGTGAGTTGGTCGGCGCCAGCACCTCGCCGGCAAAACGCCCGGCTTGCGCTACCACCTCGCGGGCAACGTCGGCATCCAGGTCTTCAAACGCCGGAATGGCGGCCCACGAGGCCGGCGCGTCCAGCACCTGGGTCATCACGTACAGCATGTCGGCCACCGGGGCCTGGTAAGTCCACATCGTCGTTCAGCCGGGTTGGGGGTTTCAGGAGGCTTTGCGGGCCGCACCCAGGTAGGTTTCGATCACCCGCGGATCACCGGCAAGCTGCGAGGCCGGGCCAGCCAGCGCAATCGCGCCGGTCTCCAGCACATAACCGTGGTCGGCCACTTCCAGCGCGGCGCGGGCGTTCTGCTCGATCAGCAGGATGGACACGCCAGAC
>JANOBL010000644.1:0-9349 GCA_031411635.1 Betaproteobacteria bacterium | reverse complement strand
GGCAGCCGTCCCTTGCCGGGGCCCGGCCCCAGGTGCTGGACGATGTTTTCCACCACCACCACGGCGGCATCCACCAGCATCCCCAGCGCGATGGCCAGGCCGCCCAGGCTCATCAGATTGGCAGACATGCCGGCCCAGCGCATCAGCACGAAGGTGGCCAGTGCCGCCAGCGGCAACACCAAGGCCACCGCCACCGCAGCGCGCAGATTGCCGAGAAAGGCGCCCAGCAGCAGCAGCACGATCAGCGTGGCTTCCAGCAAGGCCTTGGAGACCGTGCCGACCGCTTTTTCGACCAAGCCGGCACGGTTGTAGAACACCTTCAGCGTCACGCCTTGGGGCAGCGCCGGCTTGATGTCATCGAGCTTGCGCTGCACCCCTTCAACCACTTTTTGCGCATTCGCGCCGGCCAGGCCCAGCACCAGGCCCTCGACCGCTTCAGCGCGACCGTCTTGCGTGACGACGCCGTAGCGCGTGACCGATCCGTCCCGCACCAGCGCCACGTCGGCCAGGCGGACCGTGCGCCCGTCCTTGCTGGCGACCACGATGGCGCGCAGATCGTCTTGCGTCTTGACGCTGCCTTCACTGCGCACCAGCAGCACCTCGTCACCTTCGCCCAGGCGGCCGGCGCCGTCGTTGCGATTGTTGGCCTCGATCGCCGCCTTGAGCCTGGCGCTGGACAGCCCCAGCGCCGCCAGCTTGGCCGCATCGGGCACCACCTCGAAGCTGCGCACCTTGCCGCCCAATGCGTTCACGTCGGCCACGCCGGCCACCCCGCGCAGGGCCGGGCGGATCACCCAGTCGAGCAGGCTGCGCCTTTCTTCCAGCGACATGCCTTCGGCTTCGATCGTGAACATGAACATCTCGCCCAGCGGCGTGGTGATCGGCGCCATGCCGCCGCTGATGCCAGCCGGCAGGTCGGCTGTGATGTTGGACAGCCGCTCGGCCACCTGCTGGCGCGCCCAGTAGATGTCGGTGCCATCGTTGAAATCGACGGTGACATCGACCAACCCGTACTTCGACACCGAGCGCAGCATGCGTTGCTGCGGGATGCCCAGCATCTCCACCTCGATCGGAATCGCGATCCGGCTCTCGATCTCTTCGGGGGTCATGCCCGGCGCCTTCATGATGATCTTGACCTGGGTGCTCGACACGTCCGGAAAGGCGTCTACCGCCAAGTTGCTGAAGGCATACCCGCCGGCGCCGACCAGCAAGGCCGCAGCGAGCATGACGAACAAGCGCTGCGAGAGCGCAAATTGAACCAGGCGGGCGAGCATCAGTTGCCCCCGCTCTTGCCCAGCCAGGCGGCCTTCAAGGCGATGACCGCACCGGTGGCTATCTCCTGCCCGGGTTTGAGCGGGCCCTGCACCTGCACCAATGTGCCGGCGCTGTTGAGCACCGTCACGGCTTGCGCCAGAAAACCGTTGGCGGTGCGCACGAAGACATAGGCCTTGTCGCCGCGGCGCACCACCGATTGCAGCGGCAGCGGCCAGCGCTCGGCGCCAGTGCCTGTGCTTTTGCCTGTGCTTGTGCCGGTGCCGGCATCTGACGCAAACGGCACCTGCGCCTGCACGTATTCACCCAGGCGCAACTGGTCCGCGCCCTGGGTGACCTGGGCGCGCAGCGTCACGGTCTGGCTGTCGCTGACGATGGCGCCCATGCTCATCGGCGTGGCCAGCACGGCACGGCCGACCACCGTGATCCGCACCCCCTTGATCGCCACCGGCAGGCGGCGGTCTGCGGGCAACTGGATGTCCAGCCACAACCGGCGGGTATCGGCCAGCCGCATCAGCGCGCCCGCCTGCGCAACACGCTGCCCCGGCTTCACGTCGAGCGCCAGCACCGTGCCCGGCGCCTTTGCAAACACTGTCAGGCCGGTCTGCAGCGCGCCGCCGGCACCGATTTTCTGGATGCTCACGGCGTCCAGCCCGGCCAGCCGCAGCGCGGCTTCGGCCTGCTGCATGCGCACCCGGTCCTGCTCGGCCGCGCCTTCGGCCTCCTGCACACGGCGCTCCGGGATGATGCCGTCGGCAAAGAGCTGGCGCTCACGCGACAAGGTTTTTTGCGACAGCCGGTCCTTCGAACTGAGCTCCAGCAGCCTGAGCTGTAACTCGCCAAGCTCGGGGCTGACCAGGCGCAGCAAGGGCTGGCCACTTTTGACGAACTCGTGCTCGCTGACCAGCACCCTGTCCACCAGCCCGGCCAGCGGGGCGCTGACCACCTGCTCTTGCGACGGTGGCAATACAACGCGCGCCGGATAGGCCTGGCCGGGCATGTCGGCCGGCTGGTCCAGCCGCTGCAGCGTGACGCCCAGGCTGCGCATTTGCGCCAGCGTGACAGCAAATTCATCGGCCGCGTGCACCGCCACGGGCAGGGTGAAAAACGCGCTCAGGCCAAGCGCAACGGTGGCGCGAACCAGCGCGCGCCAAAACAGGGGGCAATGCATGAACAGCTCCACGACAAGCCGTGCCCACAAAGGGCAGGCCGGACCGAGACAAGCGCAGTGGCTGCGCTACAGCGGCGTCTCAGAGCGGCGGCGGCGCCCGGCCGGCAGGCGGCAAGCTTCGGTGGCAGCGGAAATCGGTGCGTGATCGATCCGGGCGCCAACGCGCTGGCGGCGGGCCATCCAGCGCGGCAAGGCATTGGATGGCCGAGACCGCTGCCGGCGGCGCATCGGCGTGGGCCATGGCCGGCAAACGGCCCAGTTGCGAGGCATCGACCCGGATCGCCAGCGCGGCGTGCGATGCCAGTGCAGGATCATCGTCCTCGACGTGGCTGCTGTTGCCGTCGTCGAACGCGCTGTGCGCGGCGGTGAATGCCAGCGGCCCGTCGACACCGTCGTGCCGGTGGTGATGGAAAGGCGTGCTCAGAAAGTCGAACGCCAAGACCAACACCAGCAAACAGCGCATCAACAGCCATGCGCTGCCGGTACCGCTGGGACCAGGGCCAGGCAGGTCAGGGTGGTGTCGGGTGCATCGCATTGGTGGGTCAGGCCGCGAATGTCGAATCGATTGCTGCGGCCAAGAAGTATTTCATACGTTCTTGACGGCCCGGCTCAGGGTGCCTGCAGCAGCCGCAGGCCGATCGAAACCCAGCGCTCCTCGGTGCCCGATGCCAGGCGCCGGCCCAGCGTGGCATCGAGCTGTACCCGGTTGGGCACCAGCCAGACGCGGGTGCCGAGCTGCATGAGCGGCCGGCCCTTGTCCTGCGCATAGGCCTCGCCGATCAGGCCGAAGCGGCTGCTGAGCTGGTGCTCCAGGCCCAGGCCCCAGGTCAGCAGCTTGTGCTGGCTCTGGCCTTCCCGCTTGGCGCCCAGGTTGGCATGCAGGAACAGCCGGTCGTTGATCAACGGCAGCGTCAGCGGGATGTAGCCGTAGACATCGCGGGTGCCACTGGCGGTGTCGCCCACCACGCCCAGCGCGGCGCCCCAGGACCACTGGTCCGGCGCGGCCGGCTTGAACAAGGTCTTGGCCTGCAGCACCAGGTTGTTGCTGCGCGCGCCGTCGGCGTCGCGCAACAGTGCGCCGCCCAAGGTCAGCTCCAGGTTGCCGCTGAAATTGCAGCCGGGCAGGGCCCAGGTCTCGTGGCCGTCGCGGCCGTTGCGCACCCAGCTTTCCAACTGGCAGGCGCCGGGATCGACGATGCGCGCATCGTCGGTCAGCAGCGGCCGCGCAGCCTGCGCAGTGTTCAGCGCCAGTTGCAACAACATCAGCAACAGCATCAAACCGCATTGGCTTGCTGGCGGGATTTGGACCGGCATCGGACAAGTTTTCATGGTGCGGGCAGGGCGATCACGGCCAAGCGGCTCACAGGGCCGCAACGGCAGACGATAACAAAGCCCGGTAACGGCGCTGCGACAATCGGCAAATGAATCCGCAAACCTCGTTGTTTGCCGCTGATCCGGCGCCGGTGGCTGCCGATGCGCCCGCGTCGGCCGATGACTGGGACGTGCCGCTGGCCGAGCGCCTGCGCCCCCAAACGCTGGATGAAGTGATAGGCCAGGCGCATCTGCTGGGCCCGGGCAAGCCGCTGCGGGTGGCGTTTGAGTCGGGCCGGCTGCATTCGATGATCCTGTGGGGCCCACCGGGCGTGGGCAAGACCACGTTGGCGCGGCTGCTGGCTGGCGCGGTGAGTGCACGCTTGATCGTGTTGTCTGCGGTGCTGGCCGGTGTCAAGGACATCCGCGATGCGGTGGAACTTGCACGCAGCAGCCGCAGCACAGGCCGCGGCACGCTGGTGTTTGTCGACGAGGTGCACCGCTTCAACAAGGCCCAGCAGGATGCGTTTTTGCCGCATGTGGAATCGGGGCTGTTCACCTTCATCGGCGCCACCACCGAGAACCCCAGCTTCGAGGTCAACTCGGCGCTGTTGAGCCGCGCCACGGTGCATGTGCTCAAGCCCTTGTCCGATGACGATCTGGGCGATCTGATCACACGGGCACGCAGCGCGCTGGCCGCGCCGCCGCTCACCGATGCCGCCCGGCAGCGCCTGATCGGCCACGCCGATGGGGATGCCCGCCGCCTGCTCAATGCCTACCAGAACCTGGTCGAGTTGGTGCGGCGCGGCCCGCTGCCGGCCGAGATCGACGAAGCCCTGCTGGAACAGGCACTGGGCGAGATGCTGCGTCGCTACGACAAGGGCGGTGACCAGTTCTACGACATGATCTCGGCGCTGCACAAATCGGTGCGCGGGTCTGATCCGGATGCCGCGCTGTACTGGCTGGCGCGCATGCTGGACGGTGGGGTGGACCCACGCTACGTGGCGCGGCGGGTGATCCGCATGGCCAGCGAGGACATCGGCCTGGCCGACCCGCGTGGCCAGACCCAGGCGCTGGAGGCCGCCGCAATCTACGAGCGGCTAGGCTCGCCCGAGGGTGAGTTGGCGCTGGCCCAGGCCGTTGTCTACCTGGCTGTTGCGCCGAAGAGCAATGCGGTCTACCAGGCCTGGAATGCGGCGCGGGCCCTGGTCAAGCAGGATGTGACGCGGCCGGTGCCTATGCACTTGCGCAACGCACCGACCCGCTTGATGAAAGGCCTGGGCCACGGCGCCGGCTACCGCTATGCGCATGACGAGGCCGACGGCTTTGCGGCGGGGGAGTTGTACCTGCCAGACGGCCTGGTGGGCCAGCAGTTTTATCAACCGGTGGCGCGGGGCATGGAACTGCGCATCGCCGAGCGGCTGGCCGAGTTGCGCCGCCGCAATCACGAAAGCCCGCCGGCCGCGCCGGCTGCGCAGGACACGCCGTAGAAGTTTCGGCAGGGGGTATCTCCCCCCGTCTGCCGCTGGGGTGCCCTCCTAAAATCCGCGCCAGCTTCAGGCAAGTGGCGCGGCCGGCTTCTTGCTAGCGACATAACAATCCCGTTGAGCATCGCCGCAGCGCACGGGCTGCGGTGGCCGCCGGGCCAAAGGATCGGAGACCCCATGGATACCTTGTTGCAGCAGATCATCAACGGTCTGGTGCTTGGCAGCATGTACGCGCTGGTGGCACTGGGTTATACGATGGTCTACGGCATCATCAACCTGATCAACTTTGCCCATGGCGAGGTGTTGATGGTGGGGGCCTTGACGAGTTGGACCGTGGTGCGTGCACTGGGCGATTCGGGCCTGCCAGGCTGGGTGCTGCTGCTGATCTCGCTGGTGGCGGCGATCGTCGTCTGCTCGGCGCTGAACTTTGCGATCGAGAAAATCGCCTACCGGCCGCTGCGCAGCGCCCCCCGGCTGGCGCCGCTGATCACCGCGATGGGCATGAGCCTGCTGCTGCAGACGCTGGCGATGATGATCTGGCAGCCCAGCACCAAGCCGTACCCGATCCTGCTGCCGTCCGACCCGATCTTCATCGGCGGCGCGGTGATCAATATCACCCAGATCCTGATCCTGGGTGTCACCGCCGTCACCCTGGCCGGGCTGATGTACCTGGTCAACCGAACCAAGCTGGGCCGGGCGATGCGCGCCACCGCCGAGAACCCCCGGGTGGCCGCGCTGATGGGCGTCAAGCCCGACATGGTGATCTCGGCCACCTTTGTGATCGGCGCCGCGCTGGCGGCGCTGGCCGGTGTGATGTACGCCGCCAACTACGGCACGGTGCAGCACACGATGGGCTTTTTGCCGGGCCTGAAGGCCTTTACCGCAGCGGTGTTTGGTGGCATCGGCAACCTGGGCGGCGCGGTGGTGGGCGGGGTGCTGCTGGGGCTGATCGAGGCACTGGGCTCGGGCTACATCGGCACGCTCACCGGCGGTGTGCTGGGCAGCCAGTACTCCGACATCTTTGCCTTCATGGTGCTGATCCTGGTGCTCACGGTGCGGCCGCAAGGCCTGCTGGGCGAGCGGGTGGCCGACAGGGCTTGAGCGCAGCGAGACAGGTTCATGAAAAACAAACTCGTCGTCTTCCTGATCACCGCCGTGGCGCTGCTGGTGCTGCCCTTGCTTGCCCAGCATGTGGGCAACTTCTGGGTGCGCATGCTGGACTTTGCGCTGCTCTATGTGCTGTTGGCGCTGGGCCTGAACATCGTGGTGGGCTATGCCGGCCTGCTGGACCTGGGCTATGTGGCGTTCTACGCGGTGGGTGCCTACATGTTCGGCCTGCTGGCCTCGCCGCATCTGAGCGACAACTTTGCCGCGATCAAGGCGATTTTTCCGCAGGGCCTGCACACCTCGTTCTGGCTGGTGGTGCCGCTGGGCGCGGCGCTGGCCGGCTTGGCGGGCGTCACCTTGGGCGCGCCCACGCTCAAGTTGAGGGGCGACTACCTGGCCATCGTCACGCTGGGCTTTGGCGAGATCGTCCGGGTGTTCATGAACAACCTGGACCGGCCGATCAACATCACGAATGGTCCCAAAGGCTTGGCGCAGATCGACAGCATCAAGCTGTTTGGCATCGACCTGGGCAAGACCGGTGATCTGTTCGGCCTGCAGATCTCGTCGGTCACCAAGTACTACTACTTGTTTTTGCTGCTGGTGGTGATCAGCGTGCTGATCTGCTACCGGCTGGAGCAAAGCCGCATCGGCCGTGCCTGGATGGCGATCCGCGAGGACGAGATTGCCGCCAAGGCGATGGGCATCAATACCCGCAACCTGAAGCTGCTGGCCTTTGGCATGGGCGCCACGTTTGGCGGTGTCTCGGGGGTGATGTTTGCCACCTTCCAGGGCTTTGTTTCGCCCGAGTCGTTTTCGCTGCAAGAGAGCGTGATGATCGTCGCAATGGTGGTGCTGGGTGGCATCGGCCACATCCCCGGCGTGGTGCTGGGTGCGGTGCTGCTGGCAGCCTTGCCCGAGGCGCTGCGCTGGTTGGCCGGTGAACTGGACCTGCAGCGGCTGACCGATGGCCGCATCGACGCCGCCATCCTGCGCCAGTTGATGATTGCGCTGGCGATGATCGTGATCATGCTGATGCGCCCGCGTGGGCTGTGGCCGTCGCCCGAGCATGGCAAGGCAGCGCCTGCGCCGGTGCCGGTCAAGCGCTGATTGGGGAACGACAACATGAGCGATATCGTTCTTCAGGTTGGGTCTGTCTCCAAGCGCTTCGGTGGTTTGCAGGCCTTGTCGGATGTGGGCATCACGATCCGCGCCGGCCAGGTCTACGGCCTGATCGGCCCCAACGGTGCCGGCAAGACCACCTTCTTCAATGTCATCACCGGGCTGTACACCCCCGATGCCGGCAGCTTCGAGCTGGGTGGCGCGCCCTACAAACCCACCGCAGTGCACGAGGTGGCCAAGGCCGGCATCGCCCGCACCTTCCAGAACATCCGGCTGTTTGCCGAGATGACGGCATTGGAGAACGTGATGGTCGGCCGCCATGTGCGGTCCAAGTCCGGCCTGATCGGCGCGGTGCTGCGCACGCCGGGTTTCAAGGCCGAGGAGTTGGCGATTGCCAAGCGGGCCCAGGAGTTGCTGGATTACGTGGGCATAGGTCGCTACACCGAGTACAAGGCCCGCACCTTGAGCTACGGCGACCAGCGCCGCTTGGAGATCGCCCGGGCGCTGGCCACCGACCCCAAACTGATCGCGCTGGACGAACCCGCCGCCGGCATGAACGCGACCGAAAAAGTGGTACTGCGCGAGCTGATCGACCGCATCCGCAAAGACGGCCGCACCATTTTGCTGATCGAGCACGATGTGAAGCTGGTGATGGGCTTGTGCGACCGCGTCACGGTGCTGGACTACGGCAAGCAGATCGCCGAGGGCACGCCTTACGACGTGCAGCGCAACGAGAAAGTGATCGAGGCTTACCTCGGTGCCGGTCACAAGGCGCATTGAGCGAGGTGGGCACAAGACATGGTTAACAACAACGACATACTGCTCGAAGTGAGCGGCCTGAAGGTAGCCTACGGTGGCATCCAGGCCGTCAAAGGCGCCAGCTTCCAGGTGCGGCAAGGCGAGCTGGTCTCGCTGATCGGCGCCAACGGCGCGGGCAAGACCACCACCTTGAAAGCCATCACCGGCACCCAGCCGGTGGCCGATGGCGAGATCCGCTTCATGGGCCAGAGCATCAAGGGCCAGGGGGCCTGGGACCTGGTCAAGCAAGGCCTGGTGATGGTGCCCGAGGGCCGGGGCACCTTCACCCGCATGACCATCACCGAGAACCTGCAGATGGGCGCCTACATCCGCGACGACGACGAGGTGGCGGCCGATATCGACAAGGTGTTTGCGATCTTCCCGCGCCTGAAAGAGCGTGCGCTGCAGCTCGCCGGCACGATGAGCGGTGGTGAGCAGCAGATGCTGGCGATGGGCCGCGCGCTGATGGCCAGGCCCAAGGTGCTGTTGCTCGATGAACCGTCGATGGGCTTGTCGCCGATCATGGTGGACAAGATTTTCGAGGTCGTGCGCGATGTGTCCGCACGCGGTGTCACCATCTTGCTGGTCGAGCAAAACGCCAGCCGCGCACTCGGCATCGCCGACCGGGGCTACGTGATGGAGTCGGGCAACGTGACGATGAATGGCGAGGCCAAAGCGCTGCTGAGCGACCCGCGCGTGCGGGCGGCGTACTTGGGCGAATAGGCCAGGTGCGGGCTCGAAGGGATGGAGCTGATCTGCCCATCGGCTCAGCGCCTCAGCGCCTCGACGCCGCACGCGCCAGTCGCTATTTATTTAGGAGCTGCTTGCGCCCGTATTTGTTGGGCTGCAGCTTGATACCGCTTAAAATTTCACGGTTGACCTCAAACACCTGGTGCCACACCCGCGTCACATCGGGGTTGCTTGCAGTTCCCGAAAAGACCGTTGCGTCTCCGCATCCAGATGCCGACCGTCCCGGTCACCAGTCACAGAAATTACTCAAAAGAGGCCGGCCCGCACAATCAAAAGCCCGCCACGACTTGCCCCGCCGCCGCGCAACCCGTCGATGATCAGCAGCAACAGCAGC
>JANOBL010000643.1:0-4863 GCA_031411635.1 Betaproteobacteria bacterium | reverse complement strand
GGCTGGCCGCATCCGCGCGCTGGAGGTGGTGTGGCACAAGCAGTTGCGCAAGGGCTACGGTTGGATCTTCCCCTGCCCCGGCGATGTCTACAACATCGGTGTCGGCCTGGCGCACAGCCACGGCAAGCAGGTCGATGGCCGCGCCACGATGGAAGATGTCAACCTGCGCGAGATGCTGGCGGCTTTCGCGCGGGTGTACGCGCCGGCCGGCGAGCTGATGGCCGGCGGCCAGGTGGTGGGTGATTTCAAGGGTGCGCCGCTGCGCTGCTCGCTCGAAGGTGTGCGCTACAGCCGGCCCGGCCTGCTGGTGACGGGCGAGGCCGCCGGCAGCACTTATGCCTTTACCGGTGAAGGCATCGGCAAGGCGATGGAAACCGGCCTGCTGGCGGCCGAGGCCTTGATCGGCGCGCCGGCCAACGTGGCTGGCGACGCCGCTGCACGCGCCAGTTACGAGGCTGCGATCGGCAAGCTCAAACCCCGCTTCGACCTTTACGAGCGCGCCAACCGGGTGAATGAGTTTCCATGGCTGGCCGACTTGCTGATCTGGCGCGCCAACCGCAGCCCACGCATCCTGCGCCGCATGGAAGGTGTGCTGGAAGAAACCGGCAACCCCGGCAACCTGGTGTCGCTGCGTGGTTTGACCCGGCTGTTCTTGCCGATCCACTGAACTGACCCATTGCATGTGCCAGCTTCTGGGCATGAACGCCAACACGCCCACCGACGTGATGTTCTCGTTTGCCGGCCTGGCCACCCGCGCCGACGAGCACAAGGACGGTTTTGGCATCGCCTTTTTTGAAGACCCCGGCCTGCGTTTGTTTGTCGACCACCACAGCGCCCGCCAATCGCCGGTGGCCGAGTTGGTCAAGCGCTACCCGATCAAGAGTGGCAATGTCATCGCCCACATCCGCAAGGCCACGCAGGGCCGGGTGGCGTTGCAAAACACCCATCCCTTCATGCGCGAGCTGTGGGGCCGATATTGGGTGATGGCCCACAACGGTGACTTGAAGGCTGGGGTGGGCGGATTCCGCCCGCGCCTGCACGGCAGCTTTCGCCCGGTGGGCGATACCGACAGCGAACTGGCCTTTTGCTGGCTGATGCAGGAGTTGGCCAAGGCCCATGCCTCGGTGCCCACCATCACCGAGCTGACCCACACGCTGGCCGAGTTGCTGCCGGTCCCGGCCGCGTCTGGCACCTTCAACTGCCTGCTCAGCAATGGCCAGGCCTTGTGGGCGCACTGCAGCACCCATCTGCACTGGCTGGCGCGGGCCCATCCCTTTGGCGCGGTGCACCTGGCGGATGAGGATTTGAGCGTGGACTTTGGCAGCCTCACGACGCCGGGTGACCGGGTGGCCCTGGTGGCCACCCAGCCGCTGACCCGGGGTGAAGCCTGGACCGCGTTTGCGCCGGGCGAGCTGCGGGTGTTTGTCGACGGCCAGCCCCTGGCCGCGGCCCGCAGCGTGTCCGGCGCGCCGTGACAGGCCAGGCCACGGTCTTGGTGGATTCGGGGCGCCAGACGCCGTTGGCCGGCCGTGCGCTGGCCGGCCTGCTGGCGCTGCTGGCGCTGGCGGCCGCACTGGCACTGGCGGCGCATCACCCGCTGTCGGCGCCGCTGGCGATGGCGTCGGTGCTGCTGGCCGCAGGCCTGGCGGGTGTCTGGCCCCCGGCCTGCCTGGTGGCGCTGCCGGCGCTGCTGCCCTGGCTGGGCCTGGCACCGTGGACCGGCTGGATCACCGTCGAGGAAACCGACTTGCTGGTGCTGGCGCTGGCCGCCGGCGCGTATGCCCGCTGGGCGTTGCGCCCGCAGCCGGTGGCCGCTGGTGGTGCCGGCCTGGCCGGTCTGGTGGGCGCGTTGCTGTTTGGCCTGTGGCTGACCAGCGTGGGCATCAGCCTGTGGCGCGGCGTGGCCGATGCCGGCGGGCTGGTGCTGGATTGGTACCAGGCTTACCGCGGCCCGATGAACGCACTGCGCCTGGCCAAATCCACGCTGGCGGTGGCGCTGTTGCTGCCGCTGTGGTGGCGCGCCTTGCGCACCGTGGGCGCGTTGGCCGGTGATCGCTTGACGCTGGGTTTTGCGCTGGCCCATGCCGGCATTGCGCTGGCTTGCCTGTGGGAGCGCGCGGCCTTTCCCGGCTTGCTGAACTTTTCGACCGATTACCGCAGCACCGGCCTGTTCTGGGAGATGCACGTGGGCGGCGCCGCGCTGGACGGCTTGCTGGCACTGTCGATGCCGTTTGCACTGCTGGCCTGGCTGGGTGCCCGCACACGCCTGGGCTGGGCCCTGGCGTCGGCCACGGTGTTGCTGGGCGCGTATGCCGGCCTCACCACCTTCTCGCGCATCCTGCTGCTGGCGCTGCCGCTGGGCCTGGGCCTGACGCTGTTGTTGCGCTGGCGCCAGATGGCGCAAGCGCAGCCCGGGCTGCAGGACGCTGGCGCTGCGCCGGGGGCGGCCGCGCCACCGGTGGCCGGGCCGGACCACCAACCCGACCACGGGCACACTCAGCGCGCCGCGCCGCTGTTGGCAGCGCTGGCGCTGTGGGCGGTGGCCAGCGCCGCCGCCTGGCTGATGTTTCCGACCTCCGGCTACCGCGGTGCGCTGGCGCTGCTGGGCAACCTGGCCTTGTTGCTGGCGCTGGCGCCGGCGGCCCATGGGCTGCGTGGCCGCGAGTGGGCAGCCGGCCTGGCCCTGGCCCTGGCGGCCGGGCCGCTGCTGATCGCCGCCGCCATGCAGTTGCCCAAGGGGCCATACCTGCTGCAGCCGCTGCTGTGGATCACCGTCGGCCTGATGCTGTGGCGGGCGCGGCTGCGGGTGGGTGTGCCGACGGATGGGCCGGCCGGCAACACCTGGGTTGCGCTGGCGCTGGCCGGCTGGCTGGTGGCGCTGGCCGGCATGGTGCTGGTGGCGCAGCACTGGGGCGACAGCCCGGCCCTGGTGCCGGCCGTGGTGGCGGCAGGCGCGCTGGCGCTGGTATTGCTGGTCACGGCGCTGCGGCGCCCCGCACCGTGGCCGGCCGCTGTGCGTTGGCAAGGGGGCGTGTGGCTCACGGTGGTGGTGTCGGCGGCGGTGATCAGCGTGTTCAGCGGCGGCGCCTACATGAGCGATCGCATGAGCACCAGCGCCAGTGATCGCAACGACCGCTGGCAGCACTGGCGCAGCGTGCTGGCCGGCTTGCCCAACGGCCAGGCCTGGTGGTTGGGCCAGGGCCTGGGCCGCATGGTCGATGTTTATGCCTTGAACGCCGATCCCGGCAATCGGCCGGCCGACCTGCGCCTGGTTGAATCAGACGGCCGGCTGGTGATGCGTTTGGCCCAGGGCACACAAAACAACGGCTGGGCTGAGTTGCTGCGCCTGTCGCAGCGCATCGCCCGGCCGCTGCAACAGCCAGTCACCTTGCAGATCACGCTGCGCAACCCCACGCTGGCGCGTTTGCGCGGCGAAATCTGCCTGAAGCACCTGCTGTACAGCGGCGCCTGTCAATTGTCCGATTTCAGTGCCAAGCCCAGCGCCGGGGCCTGGCAGACCGTGCGGGTGGTGCTGGAAGAAGCCCCGTTGCCGGCCGACGACGGGGCGCTGCCCCGCTTCACGGTGTTCACGATCGCGGTGCAGGACTCGCGCCAGCCGGTGGAGGTGAAGGCCTTGTCGCTCACCGATGGCCAAGGCCGCGAGTACCTGCACAACGGCGGCTTTGAGCAAGGCGGCCAGCGCTGGTTTCACACCAGCGACCACCACCACCTGCCCTGGCATGCCAAGAACCTGGTGGTGCACTTGCTGTTCGAGCAAGGGGTATTGGGGGTGGCCGCGCTGGGCCTGCTCACCGCCTGGGGCCTGTGGCGGGCGAGCTTGGGCGGCGCACGCCGCCATGCACTGGCCCCGGCCTTGGCCGGCGCGCTGCTGGGGGTGTGGGTGGTGGGTGCCGTGGACAGCCTGCTGGACATGCCGCGCCTGGCGCTGCTGATGCTGTGGCTGACGGCCATTGCGGCCAGCCTGGCCGGCCCTGCAACAGCGGCGGCACTATCCACCCCTCGATCGAGGGCTTGACCGGGGTATTTACCGGTGGCCTTGGGCCCGTGGGCATCAACTTGCTGGCTGTGCTCTGCGACACTTGACCGCTGTTACATCTTCGCTGTTACAACTCCCGTCGCAACTCCAGTAGCCACCGGTACACCATGCCCCAACTCGCCGCGCTGCCCACCCCCCGGTTCGACACCTTCTACCGCCATGCCGAGCTGACGGCCTTGCTGCAGGCCTACGCCGACGCCCGGCCCGACTTGGTGCAGTTGCGCAGCATCGGCAAGAGCTTTGAAGGCCGCGACATCTGGCTGCTGGTGCTGACCAATGCCAGCACCGGCGCCGACACCGACAAACCCGCGTTCTGGGTTGACGGCAACATCCACGCCGGTGAGTTGACGGCCTGCACCGCCTGCCTGTACTGGCTGCACCAGTTGGTAGCTGGCCACGGATCGGGCAAGGACGGCGATGCCGGCATGACCCAGCTTCTGGACACCCGGGTGGTGTACCTCTGCCCCCGCATCAACCCCGACGGGGCCGAGCTGGCGCTGGCCGACAGACCGCGCTATATCCGCTCGTCGACCCGGCCCTACCCATGGGACGAGGAGGTGGTGGAAGGCTTGACCACCGAAGACATCGACGGTGACGGCCGGGTGCTGTACATGCGCCTGCCCGATCCCCACGGTGCCTGGAAATGCCACCCCGACGACAAGCGGCTGATGATCCCGCGCGAGCCGGGCGAGTTTGGCGGCAGCTACTGGCGCGTGATGCCCGAGGGCACGCTCACCCACTACGACGGCCTGCAGATCAAGGTCAACCCCGACCGCGAGGGGCTGGACCTGAACCGCAACTTTCCG
>JANOBL010000642.1:0-7078 GCA_031411635.1 Betaproteobacteria bacterium | reverse complement strand
CGCACCTGATCGAACTGCGCGACCGGCTGATCCGCGCCATCATCGCCATCGCCATCGCTTTCGCCGCGCTCGCGGTGTGGCCCGGCCCCTCGGGCCTGTACGACCTGCTGGCCGCGCCGCTGGTGGCCCACCTGCCCAAAGGCACCACGCTGATCGCCACCAATGTGATCTCGCCGTTCATCGTGCCGCTGAAGATCACGCTGATGGCGGCGTTTCTGGTCGCGCTGCCGATCGTGCTGTACCAGGTCTGGGCTTTTGTCGCACCGGGTTTGTACAGCCACGAGAAAAAGCTGGTGCTGCCGCTGGTGGTGTCAAGCACCTTGCTGTTCATCGCCGGTGTGGCGTTCTGCTATTTCTTTGTGTTTGGCCAGGTGTTTGCGTTCATCCAGAGCTTTGCGCCCAAAAGCATCACCGCCGCACCCGATATCGAGGCCTACCTGAGTTTTGTGCTGACGATGTTCATCGCTTTTGGCGCCACCTTCGAGGTGCCGGTGGCGGTGGTGGTGCTGGCGCGCATGGGGCTGGTGACGGTGGCCAAGCTGAAGGAGT
Organism: Betaproteobacteria bacterium; assembly: GCA_031411635.1. GTDB lineage: Bacteria > Pseudomonadota > Gammaproteobacteria > Burkholderiales > Burkholderiaceae_C > Pseudaquabacterium. The sequence continues at coordinate 6,529 of JANOBL010000642.1, read as the reverse complement.
GGCGCGGTTACTTCGTCGTCGTGGCCTTCATCGTCGCGGCCATCATCACGCCGCCCGATGTGGTTTCGCAGTTGTCGCTGGCCATCCCGATGTGCCTGCTGTACGAGGTGGGCATCTGGGCTGCGGGCATCTTCATCAAGCACACGCGCTCGCCAGAGGCCGAGGCCGAGGCTGCTGCCGAAGCCAACAAGTCCACCCCCACAGGCTCTTGAGCGCAGGCGGCGCGGCGTTTTTCAGCGCAGCTTGCGCGCCGGCTGCGGCCTGCGCTGGATCACGTCCAGGCTTAGTTCCAGCACCTGGGTGCCGCGTTGCACCCCCACCTTGGCCGACTGGCCGGGTGGCAGCGCCGCCACGGTGTTCAGCAACTGCGCCACGCTGGCCACCGGCTGGCCGGCCACACTCACCACCACATCGCCCGGTTTGAGCCCGCCCTTGCTGGCCGGGCCGTCCTGCAGCACGCCGGTGATCAGCACGCCTTGTTTGATCGGCAGCTTGAAGTTTTCGACAAACTCGGCCGTCAGCTCACGCGGCTCCACGCCGATCCAGCCGCGCCGCACCACGCCGTCTTTCAACAGGCTTTCCATCACCCGCTGCGCCACCTCGGTGGGGATTGCAAACCCGATGCCGTTGCTGCCGCCGGTGCGGGAGTAGATCGCGGTGTTGATGCCCACCAGATGGCCGCGTGCGTTGACCAGCGCACCGCCCGAGTTGCCGGGGTTGATCGCCGCATCGGTCTGGATGAAGCTCTCGAAGGTGGACAGCCCCAGCCCGGTGCGGCCCAGCGCACTGACGATGCCGGCGGTCACGGTCTGGCCCACATTGAACGGGTTGCCGATCGCCAGCAGCACATCGCCCACCCGCAGGTCCTCGCTGCGGCCCAAGGTGATCGCCGGCAACTTGTCCAGCGCGATGCGCAACACCGCCAGGTCGGTCTCGGGGTCGGTGCCCACCACCTCGGCGCGCACTTCGCGACCATCGTTAAGCCGCACGTCGATGTCGCCGGCCTGGTCCACCACATGGTTGTTGGTCAGCAAGATGCCCTCGGGCGAGACGATCACACCCGAGCCGATGCCGGTCTGGCCGGGTTCACGCTCGCCAAAAAATTGGCCAAAAGTGGGATCGTCGGCATGCGGGTTGCGGGCCCGCGCCTTGCTGGTGATCACGCTGACCACCGACGGCGCGGCCGCGCTGGCGGCCTCTGACAAACCCGCCGTCGGTAGCGCGCTGGCACTGACGGATACCGCACCTGCGGCCGGCCCGGCCAAACGCAACGACACCACCTGCGACACCACGGCGCCCAGCGGCAGCCCGTCGCGGGTCAACCACTGCGGTTTCAGCGTGGCCACGACAAACAGCACTGCCAGCGCCACGGTGGCCGCCTGGGAGAAAATCAGCCAGAGTCTTCGCATCGAGGGCATCAAAACGGAAGAGGTGGGCAATATGGCCCAACGCGGGGAGCTTGAATCGCACCTGGCGGCGCTGCTGATGGTGGACCGCTTCAAGGATTATGGGCCGAACGGCTTGCAGGTCGAGGGCAGTGACCAGGTGCAAAACGTCGTCTCGGGCGTCACCGCCAGCCTGGCCTTGATCGAGGCCGCGGTGGCCGTGCACGCCGATGCCATCCTGGTGCACCACGGCCTGTTCTGGCGCGGCCAGGACGGCCGCATCACCGGTTGGATGCGCCAGCGCCTGGGCCTGCTGCTGGCGCACAACATCAACCTGTTGGCCTACCACCTGCCGCTGGACGCGCATGCTGAGCTGGGCAACAACGCGCAGCTCGGTTTGCGGCTGGGCCTGCGGGCCGATGCGCGGTTTGGTGAGCAGGATCTGGGCTTCATCGGCCCCGCCGCTGATGGCCCGGCCACCGCCGATGCGCTGGCCGGGCGCATCGCGCAAAGCCTGGGCCGGCCGCCGCTGCTGCTGCCGGGCGACGGCCGGCCGCTGCGCCGTGTGGCCTGGTGCACCGGTGGTGCGCAAGGTTTTTTTGAGGCAGCGATTAGCGCCGGGGCCGATGCCTTCATCACCGGCGAGGTGTCCGAGCCGCAGGCCCACATCGCGCGCGAGACCGGTGTGGCCTTCCTGGCTTGCGGCCACCATGCCACCGAGCGTTACGGCGCGCCGGCGGTGGGCGAGCACCTGGCCCGCCACTTTGGCCTGCAGCATCGTTTCATCGAGATTCACAATCCGGCATGACAGCGACCTCCGGCGCGGCAAATCTGTTGGCCATCACCCAGGGCGATCCGTGTGGCATCGGCCCCGAGACGATTGCCCGCGCGGTGGCGGCACGCGCCACCGGCACGGCGCTGGTGGTGGGCAACGTGGCGGTGATGCGCCGTGCGGTGTTGCATTGCGGCCTGCTGCTGCCGGTGGTGGTGGTGGATGCACCGGCCGGTGCGTTGCAGGCACCACCCGATGCCATCGTGGTGTGGCAGCCGCCCGGCCTGGCCAACTTGTCGGCCCGGCTGGCCGATTTGCCCATGGGCCAGGTGTTTGCCGATGCCGGCAGCGCTGCGGCGCTGTGCATTGAAGCGGCAGCCGGCCTGGCGCTGCGTGGCGAGGTGACAGCCATCGTCACGGCACCGATCCACAAAGAGGCCTTGGCCGCTGCCGGTGTGCACTTCCCAGGCCACACCGAGATGCTGCAGGCGGCAGCCGGCGGTGTGCCGGTGCGCATGATGCTGGCCAATGACGAGCTGCGCGTGGTGCTGGTGACGATCCATCTGTCGCTGCGGCGGGCGATCGACCTGCTGGATTTCGACAACGTGCTGCAGACCCTGCGTATCGCCCACCGCAGCGCTGCCGCCTGGGGCCAGGCCAGACCCCGCATCGCGGTGGCCGGCCTGAACCCGCATGCCGGCGAGGGTGGGCTGTTTGGCGACGAGGAGATCCGCTTCATCGCACCGGCGATTGCGGCCGCACGCGCCGAAGGCATTGATGCTTCAGGCCCGTTTGCACCCGACACGGTGTTCATGCGCGCCCGCAATGCGTCCGGCCATCCGGGCGAGTTTGACCTGGTGGTGGCGATGACCCATGACCATGGCCTGATCCCGGTCAAATACCTGGGCGTGGCCGAAGGCGTCAACGTGACGCTGGGCCTGCCGTTTGTGCGCACCAGCCCGGACCACGGCACGGCCTTTGACATCGCAGGCCTTGGCACGGCCGATGCCAGCAGCCTGATTGCCGCCATCCGCATGGCGCGCCGCCTGGCGCCCTTCCCCTTGCAGGGGGATGAGCCCGGATGGGAGGCAGGCCCTGCGGCCTGACGCCCGCCTGGCGAATCTGAGCCGCTTGCAAGCGGCGAAGTGGACGGTTGGGGTGAGGGTTGAGAGTTGCCCGGCCTCAGCGCTTCTTGGGCGCCACAGCCGCCAACTGTCGCCGTGCCCGCGCCGTGGCGCGCTCCAGCAAGCAAGCGTTTTCCAGCGCCCGCAAACGGCCGGCATCACACAGCTTGACCAGCATGCGCTGCGTCATCGCCACCGTGCCCCGGTGCCTGGCGCCGTGGGTGAACACAAAAAAGCTGCGTGCCGGGCTGACATGCGACAGCCGCACTTTTTGCCATTCGCCCTGCAACTGCATCTGGTAGGCCAGGCCGATCTGCAAATGCTCGGCCAGCGATTTGCCGCGGGTAGGCTCCACCGGCTCGGGTGCCGGCAGGCCGTCGATATTGATGTCCACGGCGGTGAGCTCGGCGTCCGCCGCCAGGTCGATGTCCACTGGCCGCGCCCAGTCCACCGCCGCGTCGTCCAGCAGGCCCACCGCGCGTGCCTCGGCGGCTGAAAACACCCCCGGCGTGGCCAGTGCCGCCAAAGCGGTCTGCGTCGCGCCGGCCACCGGTGCTGGCAGATCGGCCACCTTGGGCACTGCCATTGCCAGCGCGGTGTCCACCCGCCGCGCCAGCAGGTTGTGCTCCAAGGTGCTGGGGGCCTGCCCCTTCAGTGATTCGGCATGGGCCGGCAGCAGCTCGGCAAAAAAGGCGCGCCGCGCGGCCTCGGGGTGGCCGATGCGGTCCAGGCCCAGGTTCAAGTCTTTCATCAACTGTGGCAGCTTGCGCAAGAACTGCTGGCGCCGCTCGGGCGATCCCTTGGGCTGCACGCTGGTCACCAGTTCGCGGCCGGCATCGCGCAGGCGCTGGGTCAGCTCGGCGTCGTTGCCAAACTCCAGCGCCGCGCTGGCAATCGCCCGGCTCCAGGTGGCGGCCAGAAAATCCCGCAGGTAAGCCGGCACCGGCAGGCCTTGCAGCGCCACATCCATCTCGTGTGCATAGCGCTGTTGCACCCGCAGCCCTTGCTCCTTGCGTGCCAGCAACTCGTCGGCGGCGCCCAGGGCCCGCACTCGCTCGTGGGATTGGGCGCTGATGAACGCCTCCAGCGCTTGCAGTTTTTGCTCGTAGACGGTGATTTGCTCAAAATCGCCGTCCACCACCTCTTGCACCAGGCTGGCCACCTTGTCCAGCAAGGCGCGGCCCTCGTCGCCGTCAAGATCGTCCACCGCGCTGCCCAAGGACGCGATGCGGTTGACAAAGCGCCGCACCGGATGCCGGCGCGACGAGAAAAACGTGTTGTCACCCAGCGCGGCGCGCAGCACCGGAAGCTGCAGCCTGGCGATCTGGCGCACCACCTGGGGTGGCACCTTGGCATCCGACAGGATTTGCTCAAACAAGCCGGCGATCACGTCGATCACCCGGTGGTCCAGCGTGCTGGTGGCGACCTGCCGCAGCGCCTCGCGGTGCGCCAGGATCATGTTGGGTGCCGGCGGCCGGTGCGCCGCATGGCCGTCACCGGCCTCGGCGTAGCCAGCGTCGGCATCGTCGGCATCGTGGCCCGCGCCACCAGAACCCTGGGCCAGACGCCGGATCAGCAGCATCATCTCGGCGTCCACCCGGCCCAACCCGGCACCGGCGCCGCTGCGGGTGGACGTGGCAAAGCCGGCGCGTGCCGATGCCTGCTCGTGCGGCCCGGTCAACCTGCCCTGCGCCGACGGTTCGGCCGTTTCCTGGCCCGCACTGCCGCGCAAGCCGCCGTGCACCGAGCCGCTGCGCGCCGGCCCGTTGCGCACCGTCAACCCGATCGGCCGCACTCCGGCCTTGCGCAGATCGGCCACCACCTCGGCATAGGTGTGGCGCATCGCGTGCGCCAGCGAGCGGCCAATCTCGGTGCTCAGCACCTTGCGCACCTCGGGCCGGTCGCTCACCGATTGCACCGCGCGGATCATCGCCTGGCCCACCACCTCGGCGCGCAGCGGGTTGCGGTCGTGATCGGCTGCGCCCAGGCCCAGCAAGCTGCCGATGTAGGCATCCAGCTCGCGGATTTCCCACTCGCAGGCATGGCTGATTTCCAGCGCAAAACGGTCGGCGCTGATGTGGATCTCCACCTCGTGGTCGTCCACCAGGGTCAAAGATTCCCAGTTGGCCACCAGGCTTTCGGGCGTGATGGATGGCCCGCCCGGCCCGGGCGTGGGCGTCAGCGTGCCGGCCTGGCGCGCCACATCGGTGTCAAGCGTTTCGTTGAACACCAGCGCAAAGATCGCCAGCTTGCGGTTCAGCTCGTACTGCGCACCCAGCAGGGCGTCGCGCTGCATCACGTGGTGGGTGGCCAGTGCGGCCAGGCCCAGGCTGTCCACCGTGTGCTCGGCCGCGCTGCGCGCAGCCATGCGCACCCGTTGAACGGCGCTTTCCAGGTTGGCGGGCAGGCGTGGAGGCGGGGTCAGGTCCATGGGGCGGCGGCGCACCAGCGGCCCGGGATGGGTGTGCCCGGCGGCGCTGGATTGCCTCTTTGCCCCTGGTCTATCGGCAGCTTGGCCGGTAACTTGACCTTGTTCAGCGCTGTTTCAGCGAATCGCGGATGTCGCGCAGCAACAGCACGTCCTCGGGCGTGGGCGCGGGCGGGGCCGGCGGCGCAACCGGCGCGGCGGCCTTCATCTTGTTGATCTGGCGCACCATCATGAAGATGATGAAGGCCAGGATCATGAAATTCACCGCCACGGTGATGAAGTTGCCGTAGGCAAACACCGGCAGACCGGCCTTGCTCAGGTCGGCGTAGGTCATCGCGCCCTTGTAGTCGGCCGGTGGGTTGGACAGCAGGATGAACCAGTTGCTGAAGTCCAGCCCGCCGAAAATCTTGCCGACGAAGGGCATGATCAAGTCCTTGACGATCGAATCGACGATCTTGCCAAACGCCGCGCCGATGATCACGCCAACCGCCAGGTCGACGACATTGCCCTTCATCGCAAACTCTTTGAACTCACTTGCAAAACTCATGGAAACTCCTCTTTGGACTGTTGATCGGGTGCCTGCTCAAGCGATCTGGCCCCGGCGGCAGTATCGGCCTCCGTCCTCGCAAGGCAATGCGCAACCGCCTGCAGCGGGGGGTGGTCACAGCGTCCGCTAGAATGCCGGGTTGACCCTGAGACTGTCCGCAAGACCGTCTCCTAATCAATCAGCGCCCCGCGTGTCAACCTCGCGCCGAAAGCACTTCGACCATGGGGGCACCCTTTTAGAGGATTCGAATGAGTGTCATCCCTTGTGTTGGCC
>JANOBL010000641.1:0-2458 GCA_031411635.1 Betaproteobacteria bacterium | reverse complement strand
CGCCGATCGGATGCACTGGATCACCTTCTCGATCAGCACCGGGTTGATGCCGGCCAGCGGCTCATCCAGCAGCACCAGCTCGGGTTCGGGCATCAGCATCGACGCAAACTGCAGCAGCTTCTGCTGCCCGCCGGACATGTTGCCGGCCGGCAGATGCGCCACGCGCGCCAGGCCGGAGACCTCGATCAGATCCCGCGCCCGCTCGCGCAGCGCCTTCACCCTGGCACGTGACTTGGCACCAATCGAAAACGTGGCCGCCACACCGGGGAAGCTGGCCATCTGCCCGGCGAGCACCAGGTTCTCTTCCGAGTTCATCGTCGGGAACACCACCGTCTTCTGGAAGCTGCGCAGCAGCCGGCCTTCACGCGCGATGCGGTGCATGGGCCAGCCGGTGATGTCCATGCCCTTCAGCAGCACGCTGCCGGCATCACTCTTTTGCAGACCGGTGCAGCAATCGAACAGCGTTGACTTGCCGGAGCCGTTGGGGCCGATCAGGCCGCAGACCTCACCACGCGCGATATCGAAATCCACGCCTTGCAAAGCAGGCACACCACCGTAGTTCTTGCGCAGGCCACGCACGCTGAGGATGGCGTCGCTCATGCCTGCTGCTCCGGCTTGCCACCCAGGCGCGACAGCTTTTCCGTCGCCCGCTCTACCAACGGCGCCAAGCCCTGCGGGAACACAAAGACGAGCACCAACAGCACAAAGCCGTAGAGGATCATGCGCAGCTCGGGCGTGACGCGCAGCGCCTCGGTGACGGCGACGAACAGAAAGCTGCCGATGATGGCGCCCGGCACACGCCCGACACCACCGCCAAGCACGATGATCAGGATCGTGTTGGAGTAGTACATCTGGAACACCAGCGGGCTGACCACCGTCTCGTAATGCGCATACAGGCTGCCGCCCAGGCCGGCGAAAGCGGCGCTGAGCATGAAGACGATCAGCTTGTAGGTCCAGGTCGGGATGCCGAGTGATTCGGCCAGCGTCTCGTTGTCGCGGATCGCCACCATGCAGCGCCCGGCCGGTGACTTGATCAGCGCGATGAAGGCCAAAGTGGCCAGCACCGCCACCACCAGGATCAGGTAGAAGTACTGCGGGATCTGCGTGATCGCCAGCGTGGCGTCGCCGAAGCCGATCTTCGGCCGCGCCACGCCCGACAAGCCCATGTCACCGCGGGTGAGCCCGACCCAATTCTTTGCCACCATCTGCGCGATGACAACAAAACCCAGCGTGCACATCACGAACGACGTCGTGCGCAGCCGCAGCGCAGGGATGCCCAGCGGCAACGCGATCAGCGCCGCGATCAGCCCAGCGGCCACCAGGTTCAGCACAAAGGGCGTGCCGAAATGCGTGGACAGCAGCGCCGACGCATAGGCGCCGATGCCGAAGAACACACCCTGGGCCAGCGACAGCATGCCCGTGTAGCCCAGGATCAGGTTCAGGCCATGAGCAGGCAACAGAAAGATCATCGCGATGATCAAGGCGTGCAGGTAGTAGCCGTCCAGCACCAGCGGTGCCAGCGCCAGTGCTGCCAGCGCGATGCCGGCGGCGCCCCAGCGAATCGCCGGCAGCCGGGGGCTGGGCGCGTGCGGGGTGTCCAAAGTGATCGCCACGTCAGTCCTCGCCGGGCCGCCCCAAGAGGACTGATCCCCTCGGGGGACGACACCGAAGGTGTCCAGGGGTCGTCATTTCAAAACCTCGCCTTCTGACTGAACAAGCCGTGCGGCCGCAGCATCAGCATCAACAGCAGCGCGATGAAGCCTACCGAGTCGCGGTATTGCAGGCCGATCAAGCCCGAGACCAGGGCTTCGACGATGCCGAGCAGGATGCCGGCCAGCAGCGTGCCACGCACATTGCCCATGCCGCCCATCACGATGACGGCAAACGTCTTCAGCGTGATCGCCTCACCCATGCCGCCGTAGACGCTGACATTGACCGGCGCGGTCAACACACCCGACAACGCGGCCAGCGCCGTGCCGAGCAGAAAGGTGCGGCGGACCACCGATTCAACATCGATGCCGTTGACCTGGCAGCACTCGATGTTTTGCGAGACGGCGCGGATGGCCTTGCCCATGCGCGTCTTGCGCACCATCCATTCGAGGCCGGCGAAGATGGCTATGGCCGACACCACCAAGACGATGCGCTGCTGCGCCATGCCGATACCGGCGATTTCAACCGGCTCGATCCAGCCGCCTTCAAACACCTTGTAACCACCGCCAAACGCCAGGATGACAGCGTTTTGCAAGATCAGCGAGATGCCTATCGTCGCCAGCACACCGGCCTGGAACGGTGCGCCGACCAGGCGTTGCATCACAAAGCGGCCGATGACTGCGGCGATCAGCGCCGCTGCGGCAACCCCGAGCACGATGGAAACGAAGTAATTGACTTCGAGTTTGGAGATCGCCACCCAGGCCGCAAACGTGCCCAGCATGTAGTACTCACCATGGGCAAAGTTGAT
>JANOBL010000640.1:0-2761 GCA_031411635.1 Betaproteobacteria bacterium | reverse complement strand
AGCTGCGCCGCATTGGCTTTGCCGCCAACCGGCGGCTGCTCGAGATCGAGCAGATCAGTCACGACTGCGCGCTGGGCGACGACGCCTTCCAGCACCTGCGACCGCGCCAGGTCCAAGGCCAGCGGGCACCCGCGCTGCGCTTCGGCGACGCCAATGTGCAAGCCGTTCTCAATGCGGTGCTGATGTTCGTGTTCGTCGCACGCGGGTTCACCAACAAGGACCTGCGCCAGCAGTTTGCCGTTCTGCTCGGCAAGCGTGCCGACGAGGTCTCGCCGGGGCGCATGAGCTACGAGCTGCGGCGGCTTCGCCTTCACGGCCTGATCGAGCGACTGCCCAAGACCCACCGCTATCGGATGACCGACGAGGGACTGCGAACGGTGCTGTTCTACACCCGGGTGTACGCGCGAATCTTGCGCCCGGCGATGGCGCCTACGGTGCCCGCTGCGCCAGCAGGCTCACCACAAGCCCTGCGGCAGTTCCATGCCGCCGAAGACGCTGTCAATTCATGGTGCGATCAAGCTCACATTGCTGCGTAGAAAAACTTGACTCAATCAATGCAAATTCAATCTGGTCAAGGAATCTAGCCTGCCGGGCGTGCTCTCACCGATGCCTGTGGGAGGTTGCGGAGACGGGCACTGACTGCCCAAAACGGGTGGCCAACACCCAACCCCAACCGGATACAGAAACACCAGCGTCAGGGGTTCTGCGCTGCCGCGTTGCTGGTGGCGACGGTGCTGTCGTTCTTCACGCTCAGCGGCCTGCTTTGGCTGCTGTCAAGATAGCCGGCGCCGCAACGGGTCAGGCTGCACGCCCCAGCCCGCGGCCGCGGCGGCCCAGCCCAACCAGCATTGCCAGGCCCGCCAGCAGCGTGAATACGCCGGCCGGCTCGGGTACCGCAACGATAGTCTGGGTTTCCTGCTGCCAGCGGTCGATGATGCCGTCGCCGTTGAAGTCGGTCTCGTCGCGCCCGCTGCCCTGCACCTGGACATAGCCGAACCCGGGCACGAACCAGCGCAACTCGTTCCAGGTGTTGCGCCCGGTGGCGTTGGGAAACAGCGCGCGCGCGTCCACCGTGTCCACCGACTGCACCTGAAGCTTCAGCGCGTTGAACGTGCCCAACAGCGTGGTGATGGTCTCGCTGCCCATGTGGGTGTAGGTCTCGCTCCAGGTGCCCGACCAGGCCTCGGTGCCACCGCCGGGCACCGACCACACGCCGCGCCGCAGGCCCGAGAAGCCGACCACCTGGCCCACCACCAGCGGCTGCGTCAGGTACAGCCAGGGCTGCGGGGTGGTGTAGTAGCGGTAGACCGCGTCCAGCGACGGATTGCCCTCGGACACGCGGAACTGCCCGGCAACGGTCTGCGCCAGGTAGGTGCCGGTAAAACGCGAGTCGATGCCGGTCACCCGCCAATCGGCATGCTGGCCCAGCAGTTGCACGTCTATCGCCTGAAAGTGGGCCTCGACCGACTCTGGGCCATAACTGCTGCTGCTGCCGTCGGAATTGACGGTGGTGCCCGATTGTTGGAACGACAGCGTCTGGCCGCTCAGGATCGGCACCGAGAACACGTCCGCAGCCCGGGCGACGGGCTGGGACGCCAGCAGTGCGAAGGCGCACAGCGCGGGGGCCAGGATCTTGTTCATGGGCTCATCTCCTGAATATCGCGGCATGGCGGGCAGGGCGGCCGCAACCGAATCAGGATATGCGATGCCGCACGCCAGATCAACCGCCTTGGTCAGGGCCGGCCAGCCCTGGTCGTGTCCTTGAACAGCGGCACGCGCGGCTCCTCGCTGACGCGCCCACGCCGCCGCCAGTCGCTTCACCTTTGCCACGGCCACGCCCGCCTCCAATGCCACCGCGACGGACCCGGCGCTCGCGCGCCGAACGTTGTGCGCCCGCACTCAGGCAGCGCACCAAGGTCAGCACCAAACCCGCTCCCGACCACCCGTCGCTGGTGAAAACCCACCCCCACTCCTCCTCTCGCCCCCCTGCCGAGAGGGGGCGTGTGACAGGGGGTGCCGCCCAGAATTTCTCCATGCCGAACCTGCCGCAAGCCCGAGCCGGCAGCGTGCCGATCACAACACCCACAAGCGGAGACAAAGTGACCCCTTCCAATGCCCCCTCCCGCGGCCCCGTGCGCCGCTCCCCGGTGCCCGCCAGGCGCGCCGCCACGGCGGCGGCAGCCGCGCTGCTGCTGGCAGCCGGCGCCGCCCAGGCCTTCGAGATCAACACCGGCAACCCGGATCTCGCGCTGCGCTGGGACAACAACCTGCGCCTGAACCTGGCCACCCGCGTCGAGGGTCGCGACGCAATGATCGGCAACTCGGCGGTGTCCGACGAAGGCACCTACAGCTTCGACAAGGGCGACATGGTGGCCCAGCGGATCGACTTGCTCAGCGAGTTCGACCTGGTCTACAAAAAGCGCCATGGCCTGCGCATCAGCGCCACCGCCTGGTTCGACGGCGCTTATGGCAGCACCAGCAAGTCCAACCCGAACGCGCCGCTGGCCGGCATCCCCAGCTACACCGGCAACCAGTACAGCGCCACCGTCAAGCGGCTGTACCGCGGCGGCACCGGCGAGCTGATGGACGCCTTTGTCTTCACCGGTTTCGACCTGGGCGAGGTGCCGGTCAACGCCAAGCTGGGCCGCCACACGGTGTACTGGGGCGAGTCGCTGCTGCTGGGTGGCCACATGCACAGCGTGGCCTATGCGCAGAATCCGCTGGACCTGCAGAAAGGCTTTGCCACGCCCGGCACCGAGGC
>JANOBL010000639.1:0-3272 GCA_031411635.1 Betaproteobacteria bacterium | reverse complement strand
GATCCAGGTGCTCAAGGCCTGCGGCGTCAGCGAGATCAAGACCGTCAATGTGCTGGAAGACGACGAGATCCGCCAAGGCATCAAGGACTACGCCAACTGGCCGACGATTCCGCAGCTTTATGTCAACGGCGAGTTTGTCGGCGGCTCGGACATCATGATGGAGATGTACCAGTCGGGTGAGCTGCAGCAGATGCTGACGACGCAGTGACGGGGGCCGAGCGCCGGGCCGCTCCCAAGCTGGCCCGCGCCCCCGCGGGGGGCCGCCCGCAGTACGCTGCGGACGAGGGGTCGAAATGACCCAACGCCTGGTCGTCGGCATCACCGGCGCCAGCGGGGCGGTTTACGGCGTTCGTTTGCTTTCAAGGGCCCGGACGCTGGGGCTGGAAACGCATCTGATCGTCACCCCGTCGGGTGTGATCAATGCACACCACGAACTGGGCCTGGACCGGGCCGCACTGGACGCGCTGGCCGACCGCGCCTACGCCCCCGGCGACATCGGCGCCTGCGTGGCCAGTGGTAGTTTCGACACGGCGGCCATGGTGGTGGCGCCTTGCTCGATGAAGACATTGGCGGCGGTGGCGCATGGCTTGTCGGACAACCTGCTGACCCGCGCCGCCGATGTCACGCTCAAAGAGCGCCGCCGCTTGCTGCTGATGGTGCGCGAGACACCGTTCAACCTGGCCCATCTGCGCAACATGACCGCCGTGACCGAGATGGGCGGCATCATCTTTCCACCGCTGCCAGCGTTTTACCACCGGCCCACCAGCATCGATGAACTGGTGGATGACACGGTGGAGCGGGTGTTGCAGTTGCTGGGCGTGCGGGACGCACAACCCAAGGCCTGGGGCGGCTTGCGTTGATGTCATCGAAGGGCGCGGGGCCAGCGCCGGGCCGCTCCCAAACGGCCCCGCCACCCCCTTGGGGGGTCGCCGAGGTAATCCTCGGCGGGGGGCTCAAGTAATCCAGCGTTGGCGATTCGCCATCACCGCATTCGGGTACTCGGCCCGGCCCCGGCTGCCGTTGTAGCGGCCCAGCGCCAGGAACAGGTCACCACGCTCCAAGTCCAGGTAATGGCGCAGGATCACGCAGCCAAAGCGCAGGTTGGTCTGCATGTGGAACAGCCGCGCCGGATCGCCATCGCCGATCAGCCGGGCCCAGAACGGCATCACCTGCATGTAACCACGTGCCCCGGCCGGGCTGATCGCGTACTTGCGGAAACCACTTTCCACCTGGATCAGCCCCAGCACCAGGGCCGGCTCCAGCCCGGCGCGTTTGCTTTCGTACCACAGGGTTTCGAGAAACTCCAGGCGCGTGGCGGCCTCGCTTTTCTGGCGTTTCAGCCGCTCGCTCATCGCCATCTGCCAGCTCTGAAATACCCGTTTTGCCTCGGCATTGGCAAACACCGGTTGCGGCGGCGCGGCGCTGGCAATCGCCGCCGACAAAGCCGAGCGCACCGCATCGGCCAGCGCTTCTTCGGCTTGAGGCCCGGCGTGCAGCGCGGCGGGCCAGCACAGCGTTGCCGCCACCCCAGCCAGCAGCTCACGCCGCTGCACCAGGCTCATGCCGCCAGCCGGCCCTTCACCAGGCCAGCCACTGCCGCCAGCGCCACCACGCTGGCTTGTGTCTCGCGCCGGGCTTGCAATTCCACCATGCCAGCTTTCAAACCCCGGTCGGAGATCACCACGCGCTGCGGCGCACCGATCAGCTCCCAATCCGCAAACATCGCGCCCGGGCGCTCGCCCCGGTCGTCCAGCATCACGTCGATGCCGGCGGCTGCCAACTCGTCGTGCAGTGCGTCGGCTGCCGCCTTGACCTCGGCCGAGCGCTCATAACCGATGGGGCAGACCACCACCGCAAACGGCGCGATGGACGCCGGCCAGACGATGCCGCGCTCGTCATGGTTTTGCTCGATCGCCGCGCCCAGGATGCGCGTCACGCCGATGCCGTAACAGCCCATCTCCATCAGCCGGGGCTTGCCGGTCTCGTCCAGGAACGTGGCGTTCATCGGCTTGGAATACTTGGTGCCGAGGTAAAACACATGGCCTACCTCGATGCCACGCTGGATCGCCAGCACACCTTTGCCGTCAGGCGACGCATCACCGGCCTGCACATTGCGCAGATCGGCCACCGCATCGGGCTCGGGCAGGTCGCGGCCCCAGTTGATACCGGTGAAGTGAAAGTCTTCGGTGTTGGCGCCGCAGACAAAATCGCTCATCGCCGCCACCGTGCGATCGGCGATCACCCGCACCGGCTTGACCAGGTTGATCGGGCCCAGGTAGCCCGGTTTGCAGCCGAAGTGGTCTTCGATCTCGGCGACGGTGGCAAAACGCCAGCCGGCTTTCAGGCCAGGCAGTTTGCCGGCCTTGACCTCGTTCAAGTCATGGTCACCGCGCAGCAGCAGCAGCCACACCGTGCTCTTGACGATGTCGCCACCCGCATTGGTCTGGTCGGTGGCCAGCACCAGGCTCTTCACCGTTTGTTGCAGCGGCAGGCCCAGCAGCGTGGCCACGTCGGCGCAGGTGCTCTTGCCCGGTGTGGGCGTCTTGGCCATCGTTTGCGCCGCAGCCGCACGCGGCGCGGCCGGCGCCACGCCTTCGGCCAACTCGATGTTGGCGGCGTAATCGCTGGTCGGGCAGTAGACGATCGCGTCTTCGCCGGTATCGGCAATCACCTGAAACTCGTGGCTCAAGTCACCGCCGATCGCGCCCGAATCGGCCGCCACCGCGCGGTACTGCAAACCAAAGCGGTCAAAGATGCGCTGGTACGCATCAAACATGATTTGGTAACTCTTGGCCGCAGCGGCCGGATCGCGGTCGAACGAGTACGCATCCTTCATCGTGAACTCGCGCCCGCGCATGATGCCAAAGCGCGGCCGGCGCTCGTCGCGGAACTTGGTCTGGATATGGTAGAAATTTTTCGGGAGCTGGCGGTAGCTGCGCAGCTCTTGCCGGGCGATGTCGGTCACCACCTCTTCGCTGGTGGGCTGGATGATGAAATCGCGCTCGTGCCGGTCCTTGATCCGCAGCATGTTCGGGCCGTACTTCTCCCAGCGTTTCGTCTCCTGCCAGAGCTCTGCCGGATGGATCAGCGGCATCAGGAGCTCGATCGCGCCGGCGCGATTCATTTCCTCGCGCACGACGTTCTCGACCTTGCGCAGCACGCGCAACCCCAGCGGCATCCACGTGTAGAGCCCGCTCCCGAGCTTCTTGATGAGGCCGGCGCGAAGCATGAGCCGGTGGCTCGCGAGCTCGGCTTCGGCGGGCGCTTCCTTG
>JANOBL010000638.1:0-2111 GCA_031411635.1 Betaproteobacteria bacterium | reverse complement strand
CAGCGCGTAGTTTGATCCCACCGCCACCACCAGCAGCAGGCCCACCAAGTGCAGGATGCCCAGCGTGACACCGGCCAGCGCCAGCCCGGCCAGCGTCAGCAGCACCGACAGCACCAGCGGCTGGCACACCGCCAACAAACGCGGCCCGGAGCGCAGCGCCAGCGCCAGCAGCAACACCACCGCCAGCGCGCCCAGCGCCGATTGCCACAGCGCCTGCTGCAAGTAGCGCTGGTACAGGGCATCCAGCTCGGCCTTGATGTCGATCACCTGGGCCTCGGGCAGGCCGGCCAGAGCGTTGCGCAGCAGCCCCGCCTGCAGCGGCTGCGGCCCCGGCTGCAAAGCCAGCAGCGCCAGCCAGCCGCCCTGTGGGCGCTGCAGCAGCAACGCGTCGGCCAGCGGCGCCAGCGGGCTGCCGGCCAAAGCGGCGCGGTCTATCAACGGCAGGCTGGGCGCGGCAGCCACCTCGCTGACAAACGGCGCCAGCCGGCTGGCCGACAGCGGACTGCCGGCCAATGCGCTGGCCAGTGCCGCTTGCAGGGCGGCCGGCGCGGGCAGGCTGTCCAGCCGGCTGCGCTGCAAGGCCAGGCTGGGCAAAAACCGCGCCGGGCTGTCGTAGCCGGCAAGCTGGCCGCTGGCCACCAGGACGTCCAGCCGGTTGCCGGCGGACTCGGCAGCGCGCAAGGCGGCTTGCTGATCGGCGCCCTGCACCACCACCAAGGTGCGTGCGTCGCTGGCCGACAGATCGCTGCGCAGCTCGGCATCCAGCACCAGCGCCGCCCTCGGCACCGGGCTGAGCGAGGCCAGATCACCCTGCCACAGCGCCGCGCGCTGCCACAGCAGATAGCCCAACGCCAATGCGCCCAGCAGCCAAAACAGCCCACGCAGCCTGGGCAGGCGTTGCGCCACCCAGCCGGTGGTGCGGCCCAGCAGGCGGCGCGCGGGCGTGCCAGCGGCGCCATCGGGCATCAGCGCCGGCAACACCCAGCGGGTGGCCAACGCGGCGGCCACCAGGCCGGCCACCGAAAACACACCCAACTGCGCCAAACCCGGGAAGCCCGAGAACACCAGCGCGGCAAAACCGCAAACCGATGTCAGCAAGCCCAGCCGCACCGTGGGCCAGGCCTGCTGCTGCCAGCGTCTGAAACCGGTGCCGGGGGATGACAAGGCCTGGTCCCCACGCGCCTGGATCAAAAAGTAGATTGCGTAATCCACCGCCTCGCCGATCAGCGTGCTACCAAAACCCAGGGTGATGCCGTGCACCGTGCCAAAACCCAGGCTGACCGCAACAATGCCGGCCACCACCCCACTGGCCACCGGCAAAAAAGCCACCGCCAGCGCCCGTGCCGAGCCAAACACCAGCAGCAGCAGCGCACCCATCAACAGCGTGCCGGCGATCGCCAACTGGCGCACCTCGGCCTCGATGCGGGCACGGGTTTGCACCGCAAACATCGGCGGCCCGCTGATCTGCAACACCAGGCCGGCCAGTGCCGGGGTTAACGCGGCGGCTTGCTCAAAGCGCTGTTGCAGCGTTTGCAGCAGCGCCGCCTGGCCGTCCAGATCGGCGCCAGAGGTGCGGGTTTGCAGCAGCAGCAAGGCACGCGGCGCGGTGCGCGACACCCACACACCATGCTGGCTGCGGGGTGCGTTGGCCGGGATCATCGCCTCGACGATGCGCTGGGTCTCGCCGGTGGGGTCACGTTCCAGCAAGGCTTTGACCAGCACGCCGGCCGGTGTGCCCAGCAGCGACAGCGCATCGTCCACCGCCTCGCGCAACCCGGCGGCGGTGAAGCGCTGTGGGTTGACCGCCGGGCTCAGGTGGTAGCGGTGCTGCACCAGCCAATCTGCGGCGCCACCGCTTTGCCAATCGCCGATCTCGCCGTTTTGCACTTGCTCAAACTGGCCGCTTTGGCGCAACGTCGCCGCCAGCCGTTTTGACGCTTCCGCCCGCGTGGGTGCGCCGCCACCGCTGATGCCCAACATCAAGCTGCGTGCCGCAACGCCGCTGTTGAGCTGCTCGATCAGCAACTGCGCTCGTGCATCCGGGCTTGCCGGCAGAAAGGCGCTGAGATCGGCGCTGTAGTGGCTGCGCGTGATCACCCAGCCGCCCAGCA
>JANOBL010000637.1:0-8768 GCA_031411635.1 Betaproteobacteria bacterium | reverse complement strand
CGCGCCCGCAAAGTGCGGCGTCTTGAGCGGCACATCCCCCAAGCGCTTGCCGGTCATCGGGTCGATCGCCGAGAGGAAGCCGCGGTTGCCGTCTTCAGGTTCGACAAATCCGAGAATATCAACGCCCCAAAACGCCGCCGGCAATTTCACCTGGTCTTTGATGTTCTTCAGCTTCCAACCGAAGTTCATGCCGTTCACGAAAGCCACGCCGCGCTTCGGGTCGAAGGCAATGGGCTGCCAGTTCTTTGCGCCAAACACATTCGGCCAGACCTCTTCGCCATCGGCCATGACCTCATTGGCCTTGAAGCGTTTCGTCAACTCGGTGTCGATGGGCCGGCCGGTTTTCATGTCGACGCCGCTTGCCCAGTTAAGCTTCTTCGCGTACTGGTTCGCGGCCAACAGCTTGCCATTGCTGCGGTCCAGCACATAGAAGAAGCCATTGCGATTCGCATTGATGATGGTCTTGACAGACTTGCCGTCGATGGGCATGTCTGCCAACACCATTTCATTGACAGCGTCGTAATCGTAGGGATCGGCAGGCGAGAACTGGTAAGTCCAGACCATTTCACCGGTTTTCGGGCGAATCGCCAGCACCGAGCAGATGTACAGGGAGTCGCCGCCCTTGGCGCGGGTCTGCGGATTCCACGGCGCGCCGTTGCCAGTGCCCCAGTAGACGAGGTCGAGGGCAGCGTCGTAGGAGCCCGTGATCCAGGTGGTACCGCCACCCGTCTGCCAGTTCGGCATGCCGTTCCAGGTTTCGGAGCCCTTCTCTCCGGGTGCCGTGGTCGTGTAGCGCGTCCAGAGCACGGCGCCGGTCTTCATGTCATGGCCTCGAATGAAGCCGCGGGTGTTGTACTCGCCGCCCGAGATCCCGGTCATCACGACGTTGCCGACGACCAGCGGCGCGCCGGTGATCGAAAAGCCCAGCTTGTAGTCGGCAACCTTGGTGCGCCACAGCACTTTGCCGTCGGTGGCGCTCAGGGCCTCAAGGTGCGCGTCTAGCGTCGGTCGGTAAATCACACCGTCAATCAGCGCCAGGCCGCGGGCGTGGATGCCGCAACAGATCATCGCGCCCACGTCGGCCGGCAGATCGATCAACGTCTTCCACATCTGGCGGCCCGAGACGGCGTCGATGGCCGCGGTGGAGTTGTGCGTGACGACATACATCACGCCGTCTTTCACGAGCGGCTGGGTCGACATGTTGGCCGAGTTGTCGAGACTCAGGTTCCACACCGGGACCAGGTTCTTCACGGTCGACCGGTTGATTTGGTCGAGTGCCGAATAGTTTTGCAAGTGCTGGCCCATGCCATAGGTCAGCACCTCCGAACTGCTGGCTGCTGCCGATGAGGAGGGAGGGTTCTGGGCACAGGCGCCCAGAAGCACGGTCGCAGCGCCAGCGATCAATGTGCACCACAAATTCGAGCGGTTCAAAGTCATTCTTTGTCTCCTGGGTCGTGAATTATGGATGTTGGGCCTTGGCGCGCTGGCTGTCCATGCACAACGGGCTTTCCCTAGTTCGCCAGGGCCATGCGGCCTGCCTACAGTGCAGTGCTGGCGCTGGATCGGCCCATTGCGGCCACCGGCTGTTGCAGCGTGCAACAGCTTGCTGCGGTACAAAGACCCCCATGAACCCTTCGATCGAACTCCAGGCGCGGCTGCAAGCGGTGCGCGGCCATTACCGGGTGACGCCCTGGATCCAGCCGCGCGACGATGAATCGCCGCTGCTGCGGAGCTGGCAGCGCTGCCGCGACGCCGGCATGCGCGAGCATGAGCGCATCAACTTTGAGCTGGTATCACGCTCGATGCTGGCCGAGCTGGACGATGTGCACGGCGATCTGGTGCGCGCCGCCCGGCCCGAAACCGAGCGCCTGGCCCATGCGGTGCGTGGCACCGGCTGCGCGGTGCTGTTGTTCAACGCCCGGGGCGTGGTGATCGACCGGTTGTGCCACGAGGCCGCCACCCCGGCAACGCTGCTGATGGCCAGCCGCAAGGGCATGAACGTGGCCGAGCGCTGCGTGGGCACCACCGCGCCGGCCATCTCCATCGCCGAGGGCCTGCCCTACCTGGTGGGCCGCGATGCGCACTTTTTTACCAACGTGCGGCCGTTTTTCTGTGTCGCTGCACCGATCGACTCACCCGCTGGCGAGCGCCTGGGTGCGCTGGACATCACGGCCTACGACAACGTGCCGGCGTTTGACATCTACGCGCTGGTGGTGGACGCGGCAGCGGCGATCGAGAACAGCCTGTTCCGGCCCTCGGCCGAGCGGGTGCTGGTGCACTTTCATCCGCGCGCCGAGCTGGTGGGCACGCCGCTGGAGGGTTTGCTGGAGGTGGGCAGCGACGGCATCGTGTGCGGCGCCAACCGGGTGGCGGCGCGGCTGCTGTGCCTGCCCCGCGCCGAGCTGATCGGGCGGGGCTTTTCGGGCCTGTTCGACCGCCGGCTGCAGGCCTTGTTTGCCCGCTCACCATGCCAACGCGACGATCTGGTGGAGATGCTCACCCATGTCGGGCTGCAGGTGCAGGCGCGTTTTGAGAGTGATTGCCGGCGCCCGGCTGCCGCCAGCACCTGGGGCCCGGTGCCGGTGGTGGCGCCGGCTGCCGATGCCGCACTGCAAGAGCAGCCACCGGCCAAGATGCGCGAGCTGGAGCGTGATGCGATAGCGCGCACGCTGGCCCTGCTGGACGGCAATGTCTCGGCCGCCGCACGCCAGCTCGGCATCAGCCGCAATACGATTTACCGGCGGCGCACCGACCCGGTTTGAGCCTGGCGCCTAGCGCCGGCCAAACATCATCTGCCGGGCTATGGCCGATTTGAGCGGCGGCAAGGCCTGCAATGCCGCCAGCCCCAGGCCTCTTGCGGCCGGCAGGCCGGGCCAGCGCCAGGTGAAACTGCGGGCCAGAAAATCGGTGGCGGCGATCATGCCCCAGCGGTCCGGGCCCCGTGCCCATTCCAGCCGGCGCAGCAGTGGCGCCAGGTCGGCCGGGCTGGCGCGGCGCAGCGCCTGCACCAGTTCGGCAGCGTCGCGCAGGCCCAGGTTCAGGCCCTGGCCGGCCACCGGGTGCAGGGTTTGCGCGGCGTTGCCAATGCGCACGATGGCGCCGTCCACCAGCGTGCGCTCGGCGTTCAGCCCCAGCGCAAAGTGCTTCAGCGCAGAGATGCCCAGCACCCGGCCGGCCTCGGGCGGCAGCAGGCTGTTCAGCACGGCGATGCGCTGCGCATCGCTGAGCGGCGCCACCGGGTCGTCGTCGCTGTTCACGCACCACACCATCGCGGCGCGGGCCGTGCCGTTGCCGTCATCTGGCGAACGTGACAACAGCGGCAACAAGGCCAGCGGCCCCTCGCGGGTAAAGCGCTCCAGCGCCAGGCCGGGTGTAGCACCGGCCAGCGTGACCGTGCCCACCCAGGCGGTTTGCCGGTAATCGTGCGTCACCGCCTTGCGCGCCTGGTCGGCAAACACACCGCCCTCGGCCACCACGGCCAGGTCAAAGCGGTCGGCAATGCCGGCGTCCACCTCCACGGCGCCGCTGCCGTCCAGCGCATTGCCATCCGATGCCGGCGCCAGGTTGCGCACATCGGCCACCGCCTGGCCAAAACGGCTGTGCAAGCGCTGCGGCGCTGCCGCCTCAGCGGCCGTCCACACCCGCTGCAGGCACGACACCAGCGCGCCGTAGCTCAGCACCGCGCCCAGCATGGGCACGCCCTCGTCCACCGCGCGCAGCCGCACCGCGCCGCTGGCGCCGGGCAGCGCGATGGTGGGCGGCGCCTGCGACACCAGCACCTCGGTGATCGCCTGCGCCTGCTGCGCCGGCCAGGCGCCGAGTTTTTGCAGGGTTTGCACACTGCCCAGCGCCAGCGCCAGCGTGCGGGGGTCGGCCGCCACATCCTTGTCGGCGGGCCGGGCGTCAAACAGCGTGATGTCGGCGCTGGGCAGCCAACGCGCGGCTTGCAGCGCCAACGCCAGGCCGGCCGGGCCGGCGCCGATCACCGCAATCTTCCAGGGCCGGTGGACGGTCGGCGTCATGCCAATGCCGCCAATGCGTGCAATTGGGCAGGCGTGCCCACGTTGTGCCATTCACCACGCCAAAGCTCGCCACCCAGCCGGCCGGCGGCGGCGCTGGCAAACAGCAGCGGGCCCAGTGCGGCATGTTGGCCGGCTGGGATGCCGGCCACCAGCGTTTGCCGCAGCAAGGCCAGGTTGGCGTAGGTCAGCGGCCGGGGCTGGCCGGGCGCCGGGCGCTGCACCCGTCCATCGGCCAGCGCAAAGTCGCCTGCCGTGCGGAAATCGGGATTGGGCACCAGCCACAGATGGGCATCGTCGTTGCCTTGCGCAAAACGCTGCGCGGTGACGGCGTCAAACGCAAAACCGGGTGCCACGATGTCGCCCGACACCAGCCAGAAGCTGTCGCACTGGCCATCCACCAGCAGCGGCAGGGCCTTGGCGATGCCACCGGCGGTTTCCAGTGCACCGCCGTGGTCGCGGCCTTCCATCGAGTAATGGATCACCAGGCCCCAGCGGCTGCCGTCGCCCAGCGCGGCGGGGAATTGCCACTCCAGCCAGGCGGTGTTGATCACCACTTGTTGCACACCGGCGGCGGCCAGCGCGATCAAGTGCCACTCGATCATCGGTTTGCCGGCCACCGGCAGCAGCGGCTTCGGCGTGTGGTCGGTCAGCGGGCGCAGACGCTCACCGCGGCCGGCGGCCAGGATCAGGGCTTTGAGCGGGGGCGGGCGCATCGGCCAGGAGTTTAGGCGCCAGCGCCGGCCGCTAAACTGCAGGGGTTTGATTTCCCACCCCCACCCGACGCCAACCGGCGCAGCGCATGGCCACCTCCAAGCAACAAAAGACGGCCCTGATGGCCAATGCGATCCGCGCGCTGGCGATGGATGCGGTGCAGCAAGCCAACTCGGGCCACCCGGGTGCGCCGATGGGCATGGCCGAGATCGCGGTGGCGCTGTGGGGCCGGCATTTGAAGCACAACCCGGCCAACCCGCTGTGGGCCGACCGCGACCGGTTTGTGCTGTCCAACGGCCATGGCTCGATGCTGTTGTACGCGCTGCTGCACTTGAGCGGCTACGACCTGGCGCTGAGCGAGCTGCGCAACTTTCGACAGCTTCACAGCAAGACCCCCGGCCACCCCGAGGTGGGCGTCACCCCGGGGGTAGAAACCACCACCGGCCCGCTGGGCCAGGGCCTGACCAACGCGGTGGGCATGGCATTGGCCGAGAAGCTGCTGGCGGCCGAGTTCAACCGCCCCGGCCATGCGGTGGTCAACCACCACACCTATGCCTTCATGGGCGATGGTTGCCTGATGGAGGGCATCAGCCACGAGGCTTGCGCGCTGGCCGGCGCCTGGAAGCTGAACAAGCTGGTGGCGCTGTACGACGACAACGGCATCTCGATCGACGGTGCCGTCAAGCCCTGGTACATCGACGATGTGGCCAAGCGTTTTGAGGCTTATGGCTGGAACGTGATCGGCCCACTGGATGGCCACGATGTGGCGGCGGTGGATGCGGCGATCACGCAGGCCAAGGCCTCGGCGCTGAAGCCCACGCTGATCATCTGCAAGACCATCATCGGCAAGGGCTCGCCGAATCGTGCCGGCACCGCCAAGGCGCATGGCGAGGCGCTGGGCGCTGACGAGATCAAGCTCACCCGTGAAGCGCTGGGCTGGCCTTACGAGCCGTTTGTGATCCCCGAAGCGGCCTATGCAGCCTGGGATGGCAAACCTGCCGGCGAGGCCGCCGAAGCGCGCTGGGCCAAAACCTTTGCCAGCTACCAGGCCAAGCACCCGGCGCTGGCCGCCGAGTTGGCACGGCGCGTCAGCGGCGATCTACCGGCCGGCTTTGCACAAGCCGCCGTGGACGCCGCGGTGGCCGCGCAGACGGCGGCGCAAACCGTTGCCAGCCGCAAGGCCAGCCAGATCGCGCTGGAGGTATTTACCGGCGCGCTGCCCGAGTTGCTGGGCGGCTCGGCCGACCTGACTGGCTCCAACCTGACCAACACCTCGCACACCCCGGCCTTGCGTTTTGACGAGGCCGGCACGCCCAACGGTGGCCGCCACATCAATTACGGCGTGCGTGAATTTGGCATGGCCGCAATCATGAGCGGGGTAGCGCTGCACGGCGGGTTCATCCCGTATGGCGGCACCTTCTTGACCTTCAGCGATTACAGCCGCAATGCCATCCGCATGGCCGCGCTGATGAAGCTGCGCGTGATCCATGTGTTCACCCACGACAGCATCGGCCTGGGCGAAGACGGCCCCACCCACCAAAGTGTGGAGCATGCCGCCAGCCTGCGGCTGATCCCCGGCCTGGATGTCTGGCGCCCGGCCGACACCGCCGAGACCAGCGTGGCCTGGGCCTGCGCGATCCAGAACCGGCATCGGCCCAGTGCGCTGTTGCTGAGCCGGCAAAACCTGCCTTGTGCGCCGAAATCAGGCTTGGACGACATCGCCAAAGGCGCTTATGTGCTGGCCGAGCCCAGCGAGGTGGGGCTGAAAAAGGCCGCCCAGGCGGTGATCATCGCGACTGGCAGCGAGGTGCAGCTTGCGCTGCATGCCCAGGCCGCATTGGCGCAACAAAAGATCGCCGTGCGGGTGGTGTCGATGCCCAGCACCAACGTGTTTGACCGCCAAAGCACGGCCTACAAGACCAGCGTGCTGCCAGACAAACTGCCGCGCATCGCGATCGAGGCCGGCGTCACCGATGGTTGGTGGAAGTACCGCTGCGCGGCAGTGCTGGGCATTGACACGTTTGGCGAGAGCGCGCCGGCGCCGGCCTTGTTCAAACACTTTGACCTGACGGCCGAGGCGCTGGCAGCCACGGTGCGTGTTGTGCTGGCGCGCTGACCAGAGGCTCTGGATGCGTGCTGCGCTGGCCATGGTGGCTTGTCTGCTGGCGGCATCGGCTGCAGCGCAGCAGGTGGCGCTGGCGCCGTCGGCTGCGCTGCAGTGCCTGACCCACCAAGCGGCCAAGAGTGACCGGCCCGAGTATCCTTTTGTCGCGTTCAAGTCCAACAAGCCCGGCCGCGTGAAAGTGGCGTTGCGCTTTACCGGCCCGGCCCTGCGGCCGGCCGTCAAGGTGCTGGAGACGGATGGCGAGCAGGACATGGTGGCGAGCTTCGTCGAATCGGTCGAGGACTTTGTGCGCGGCTACCGCGTGCCCTGCCATGACGGCAGTGCCGTGCCCGTCGAGTTGGTGTTCGATTTTGTCTTTCGGCGCGACGACCGGCAGGTGCACTGGTTGGAGCCGGTTGATGGGTCGGCTCCGCAGCGTCAGCGCATGCTGGACTGTGTGCTGCACACCAGCGGCGAGAAGCCGGAGTACCCGAATTCGGCGCTGTGGAACCGTGTTCAAGGGCGGGTTTTGGCGCTGCTGCACTTTGAGGCACCTGACGCACCACCTCGCGCCGAGCTTCTTTCGCAATCCTCGGCGCGCCCGCTGGCCCACTACGTCGAAAGCTGGGTGCAGGGCTACCGCATGCCCTGCCACCAGGGTGGGCCGATCAGCTCGGTCTGGACCTTTGTTTTTGTGATCGAAGGCGATGCCTTCGGTTTCAAGCCTGGGCTGACCTTTCGCAACCTGCTGCCGATGGTCAAGGACATCCGCAAACAGCGCCTGAACTTTGATTTCAACCGCATGGCCTGCCCGTTTGATGTGAAGCTGCAGTACCGCCGGCCCGCGCTGCACAACCTTGTCGCGGAGGTCGGTAGCCCGGACCCCGCCCGCCGCCCGTTTCTCGATTGGCTGGCGCAGCTTGAGCTCGATTTGTCGCGCCGGACCCTTGATGCCACCTACGGCGATACCGTCGAATTCCAAGTTCCGTGTTTGATCCTCAACCTCAACCCCCAGGAGTGACCCCCATGACCATCAAGATTGGTATCAACGGCTTCGGCCGCATCGGGCGCATGGTGTTCCGTGCCGCCGTGCAAAACTTTGCCGACATCGAGATCGTCGGCATCAACGACTTGTTGGAGCCGGATTACCTGGCCTACATGCTGCAGTACGACAGCGTGCACGGCCGTTTCAAAGGCGATATCGCGGTGGACGGCACGACGCTGATCGTCAACGGCAAGCGCATCCGGCTGACCGCGCTGCGCGACCCGGCCGAGCTGAAATGGGGCGAGATCGGGGCCGACATCGTGGTCGAGGCCACCGGCCTGTTCCTGACCAAGGAGACCGGCCAAAAGCACATCGACGCCGGTGCGCGCAAGGTGGTGATGAGCGCGCCCAGCAAGGACGACACGCCGATGTTTGTCTACGGTGTCAACGACAAGACTTACGCCGGCCAGGCCATCATCAGCAACGCAAGCTGCACCACCAACTGTTTGGCCCCCGTGGCCAAGGTGCTGAACGACAGCTTTGGCATCAAGCGCGGCCTGATGACCACGGTGCATGCCACCACCGCCACGCAAAAAACCGTGGATGGCCCCAGCAACAAGGATTGGCGCGGTGGCCGTGGCATCCTGGAAAACATCATCCCCAGCAGCACCGGCGCGGCCAAGGCGGTGGGCGTGGTGATCCCGGAGCTGAACAAAAAGCTCACCGGCATGTCGTTCCGCGTGCCCACCAGCGATGTCTCGGTGATCGACCTGACGGTCGAGCTGGAGCGCGAAGCCACCTACGCCGAGATCTGCGCCGAGATGAATGCCCAGAGCCAGGGCGCGATGAAGGGCGTGCTGGGCTACACCGAGGACAAGGTGGTGTCCACCGATTTCCGCGGCGAGCCCATGACCAGCGTCTTCGACGCCGACGCCGGCATCGCGCT
>JANOBL010000636.1:0-5669 GCA_031411635.1 Betaproteobacteria bacterium | reverse complement strand
TCGACTGGCGTGCCGCACTCGACGCCGAAGGCACAGTCTTCACACCCGTTCAGACCTGCGCCGACGACGCCGCCGTGCTGATTTATACCAGCGGCACCACCGGCCCACCGAAAGGCGCGCTCATCCCGCACCGCGCATTGATCGGCAACCTGAGCGGTTTCGTCGCGAGCCAGAACTGGTTTCCTCATGTGGACCCGCAGGGGCCGCATTCCGAGCGACGTGATGCTGTGTTCTGGTCACCCGCCGACTGGGCCTGGACCGGCGGCTTGATGGATGCGCTGCTGCCCACCTTGTACTTTGGCCGCTGCATCGTCGCCGGGCCGGGCCGGTTTTCACCCGAATCAGCGTTTGAGCTGATGCAGCGCTGCCGGGTCACACACACATTTTTGTTTCCCACCGCGCTGAAGGCGATGATGAAAGCAGTGCCGCAGCCGCGTTTGCACTACCGGCTGCAGTTGCGCGCGCTGATGAGCGCCGGCGAGGCGGTGGGCGATGCGGTGTTCGACTGGTGCCGCGATGCGCTGGGGGTGAGCGTCAACGAGATGTTTGGCCAGACCGAGATCAACTACATCGTTGGCAACTGCGGCCGCTCGCTGGATGGCTTGGGCCAGCCCGCCGCCGGCTGGCCGGCACGCCCGGGCAGCATGGGCCGGGCCTACCCCGGCCACCGGGTGGCGGTGATCGACGATGCCGGCCACGAGTGCCCACCCGGCACACCTGGCGACGTGGCCTTGCACCGGCGTGATGTGCATGGCCAGCCCGACCCGGTGTTTTTTCTGGGCTATTGGCGCAACGACGCGGCCACCGTTGCCAAGTTCACCGGTGACCCGGGCAATAGCTGGTGCCGCACTGGCGACAGCGCGATCATGGATGCCGATGGCTACTTTTGGTACCAGGGCCGCAGCGACGATGTGTTCAAGGCCGCCGGTTACCGCATCGGCCCCAGCGAGGTGGAAAACTGCCTGGTCAAACACCCGGCGGTGGCCAATGCGGCCGTGGTGCCCAAGCCCGACGCGGCGCGCGGCGCGCTGGTCAAGGCCTATGTGGTGCTGGCGCCCGGCTTGGTGGGCGATGCCGCGCTGGTGACCGAGTTGCAGGCCTTTGTGCGCGGCCGGCTGGCGCCTTACGAGTACCCCAAGGAGATTGAGTTTGTAGCCGCCTTGCCGATGACCACCACCGGCAAGGTTCAGCGCCGGTTGCTGCGCTTGCAGGAAGAAGAGCGCGCCCGCGTCAAAAATGCCCCCTGATGGCCAACCGGCCGCATCCCCTTTGAAAGCACCCACGATGACCCCTGCGCTGATCACCGCCCCCCTGTTGCGCACTTGGCTTGCCGGTGGCAGCCCCTGCTGGCTGGCCGATTGCAGTTTTGACCTGGGCAACGCCGACGCCGGTGCCCAAGCCCATGCCCAGCGCCACCTGCCCGGCGCGCTGTACCTGCACCTGGACAAGGATTTGTCGGCACCCAAGGCGCCCGGCCGAGGTCGCCATCCGCTGCCCACGCAACAGGCCTTTGTCCAGCGCCTGGCCAGCCTGGGCTTGAGCGATGACCTGCCGGTGGTGGCCTACGACAGCGCGGGTGGTATGTATGCGGCCCGGCTGTGGTGGATGCTGCGCTGGGTGGGCCATGGCGCAGTGCAGGTGCTGGACGGCGGCCTGGCGGCCTGGCAAGCCGCAGGCGGCGAGTTGCAGGCCGGCAGCGTGCCGCCACTGGCGCCAGGCCGGCTCAGCCAGCGCCCGGCGCTGGTGGCGGCGCTGGATTTTCAGGCGCTGCACGCTGGCCTGGGCCGGGGCCAGCGCCTGATCGTCGATGCCCGGGCACCCGACCGGTTTCGTGGCGAAAACGAAACCCTGGACCCGGTGGGTGGCCACATCCCCGGCGCCTTGAACCGGTTTTTCCGCGACAACCTGGGTGCTGACGGCGTTTTCAAGCCCGCCGCCCAGTTGCGCGCCGAATGGTCCGCGTTGATGGCGGGTCGGCAGCCGGCCGATCTGGTGATGCAGTGCGGCTCTGGCGTCACCGCCTGCCACAACCTGCTGGCGCTGGAAGCTGCCGGGCTGGCCGGCGCCGCGCTGTACCCGGGCTCCTGGAGCGAGTGGTGCGCGCAGCCCCAAGCGCCGGTGGCCACCGGCGCCTGAAACGATCCATATCATCTTCATACTTCATTGCTCTCAACATGACCGACCTAACCATCCCCACCACCGCACTGGGCCACAGCGGCCTGCAGGTCAGCCGCATCTGCCTGGGCACGATGACCTTTGGCGAGCAGGTGGACGAAGCCGGCGCTTACAAGCTGCTGGACCATGCGGTGGCGCGCGGCATCAACTTCATCGACACCGCCGAGATGTACGCAGTGCCGGCGCGGCGCGAAACCTATGCCACCACCGAGGCCATCATCGGCCGCTGGCTGGCGGCGCGGCCCGGCATGCGTGCGCGCATCGTGCTGGCCACCAAGGTGGCCGGGCCCACCCGTGGCATGGACTGGGTGCGCGGCGGCGCCGACAACCTGCGCCCGGCCGACATCCTGCAAGCCTGCGATGACAGCTTGCGCCGGCTGCAGACCGAGGTGATCGACCTGTACCAGATCCACTGGCCCAACCGCAACGTGCCGGCGTTTGGCGTGGTCTACCTGAACCCGGCGCTGGACCGCGAGTTCACAAGCATCCAGGCCCAGTTGGAAGCGCTTGCCACGCTGGTGAAAGCCGGCAAGGTGCGCCACATCGGCCTGTCCAACGAAACGCCCTGGGGCCTTGGCGAGTTTTTGCACCAGGCCGAGCTGCATGGCTTGCCCCGGGTGGTGTCGGTGCAAAACCCGTATGCACTGGTCAACCGGGTGGTGGACAACGGCTTGGACGAAAGCCTGCTGCGCAGCGGTGTTTCGCTGCTGGCCTACAGCCCGTTGGCTTTTGGAGTGCTGACCGGCAAGTACGACAGCGCCGGCTTCGACCCGGCCCAACCCACGCTGGGCCGGCTGGCGCGGTTTGAAGCTATGCGCAAACAGCGCTGGGCCCGGCCCGATACGCTGGCCGCCGCCCGCCGCTACAACGCCTTGGCGCGTGAGCATGGGCTGACGCCCAGCCAGATGGCGCTGGCCTTTTGCTACACCAACTGGCGCGTAGCCAGCACCATCATCGGCGTCACCAGCGCAGCCCAGCTTGATGAAAACCTGGCCGCCTGGGGCACAACGCTGTCAGCCGAGTTGCTGGCCGCGATCGACCGCATCCGCTGGGAGCATCGCGACCCTGCGCAGTGAGCCTGGCCGCATGCGCAAGGACAAACATGTCAGCGAAACCCCGGCCACGCAGGTGTTGCGGGCGGCCGGCATCCCGTTTGCCGAGCATGTGTACGACTATGTCGAACACGGCGGCACCACTGAGTCGGCGCGCGCGCTGGGCTGGCCCGAGCATGCGGTGGTCAAGACCCTGGTGATGCAGGACGAGCGTGCCCAGCCGCTGGTCGTGCTGATGCATGGCGACAAACAGGTGAGCACCAAGAACCTGGCGCGTGCCATCGGCGCCAAGCGCATCGAGCCCTGCCAACCCGAGGTGGCGCAGCGCCACAGCGGCTACCAGGTGGGCGGCACATCGCCGTTTGGCATGCGCAAAGCCATGCCGGTGTATGTGGAGGCGACGGTGCTGGATTTACCGAAGCTGCTGATCAACGGCGGCCGGCGCGGCTATTTGCTCGCGTTGGCG
The DNA here is from genome assembly GCA_031411635.1 of Betaproteobacteria bacterium. Lineage (GTDB taxonomy): Bacteria > Pseudomonadota > Gammaproteobacteria > Burkholderiales > Burkholderiaceae_C > Pseudaquabacterium. The sequence continues at coordinate 1,976 of JANOBL010000636.1, read as the reverse complement.
CCGCAGGTGCTGCTGTCGGTGTTGGCAGCGCAGGTGGTGAACTGCGCGATCTGAACCGCTACCGATTTCAGCGCCGGCTGGGGGCCGAAAAACCCACCGAAATGAAGTTGTCGGCCGGCAGCGAAGTGGTCTGTGCGGGCCAGGTGGATGGGTTGCCGGGGCTGGTAGTGGCAGCCGGCACGGTGGCGGGCTGGAGGTAGGGTTGGGTGGGCGCGGCCAGGCGCGAATCGCTGGGGCTGGAGAGCGGGCGGTGACCACTGGACCACCATGCGGCTGAGAGTACGACGGCGAGGGTGGCCAGGTTGGCAACCCATGGCAACAACGCCTTAGGGGGTGTCGGAAAATTTTCCATATGAAGAAGTATCGGCGTGTTTCAGGACAGTCTCAAGACAACAAAGACCCGCAGGCAGGGGGTTGGGCCACCCATTCAGGGGGGTGTAAAACGGTGAATACTGCAAAGCCGTGAAGCAAGCACGGTTGGCCCTGGGTTTGCCCTGGGCTGGCACGGTCCGGGCCAATGCGGTGCGTCAGTTATCGGTGTCGCCTACCGTGGCAAACATCGCCGCCAGATGGGCCTCGCCACGCTCCAGCACAAAGTAGCGCAGCGCCTCGGCGGCCGGCGACAGCAGCTTGCCGGCGGTGTTGACCACGTGCCAGCGCCGCATCAGCGGCAGGCCCTCCACCGCCGGTGCGGCGATCAGGTGGTTGCGCCATTCCAGGCCGATGGTGTGCAGCGAGATCAGGCTCACGCCCATGCCGGCCATCACCGCCTGCTTGATCGCCTCGGTGCTGTTCATCTCCATCACAAACACCGGCTGCAGGCGGTAGTTGTCCAGGTACTCCTGCAGCGCGGCGCGGGTGCCCGAGCCGGGTTCACGCACGATGAACGGTTCAGGCGCCAGCGCGGCGGCGGCCACGCTCTCGGCCTGGGCAAACCGGTGGCCGGGCGCGGTGATCAGCACATGCGGGTGCATCGCAAACGGCTCGGCCCGGTTCGCCCAGTCCTTGGGCGGCCGGCCCATGATGGCCAGGTCCACCTCGTTGGCCTGCATCATCGCCACAAGCTGCTCGCGCCCACCCAGCCGCAGCCGCAACTCGATGGCCGGATGCTCGGTGTGAAAGCGCGCCAGCAACTGCGGCAAAAAATACTTGGCCGAGCTGACCATGCCCACGGTGAGCAAGCCGGTCTCGATGCGCTTGAAGCGCGCCATCGCGTCGTCGGCCTCTTTCAGCGTGCCCAGCAGGCGTCGGGCGTAAACCAGGAAGTACTCGCCCGCACTCGACAGCGCCAGACGCCGGCCGGCGCGGTCGAACAGCGGCAGGCCGACCTGGTTCTCGATCTCCTTGATCTGCATCGACACCGCTGGCGATGTGAGGTGCAAGGCCTCGGCGGCGCGCTGCACGCTGCCGAGGCGGGCCACCTCGGCAAACACACGCAGTTGGCGGAAGGTGACATTCATCGGGGTGGGCCTGCGGTGCAGTGGGTTTTATTAAGTAAAAGCTTAAGTCAAAACCTAGGAAATCTGACTATGCCTGATCTCACTGCGTTCCTACAGTGCAGGCATGTTGTCAGCCCACCGAGGAGACCCCTGTGAACCTACCGCTGGATACCGCCACCCTGAACCGGCCGGACGACGAGCCGATTACCGACAAGAAAAAGCGCTACAGCGCCGGTGTGCTCAAGTACAAGCAAATGGGTTACTGGCAGCCCGACTATGTGCCCAAGAGCACCGACCTGATCGCGATGTTCCGCATCACGCCGCAGGAAGGCGTGGACCACGAAGAAGCGGCGGCCGCAGTGGCCGGTGAATCGTCCACCGCCACCTGGACGGTGGTGTGGACCGACCGCCTGACCGCGTGCGACCTGTACCGTGCCAAGGCCTACCGGGTGGATGCGGTGCCCAACACTGGCCCGGGCACCAGGACCGAAGCGCAGTTCTTTGCCTACATCGCCTACGACATCGACTTGTTCGAGG
>JANOBL010000635.1:0-7630 GCA_031411635.1 Betaproteobacteria bacterium | reverse complement strand
GATCGGGATCTGCATCTCTTCCGCCTTGATCTCGCGCACCAGCTCAGGCACGCCCCAGGCAAACGCCGGGTCCACCTTGATCTTGAAGTGGTACATGTCCTGCAACGCCTGGTGGTCTTCCTTGCGGAACACCATCTTGCCCTTGGGCGTCAAGAAGCTCATGCCCTCCATCGCCGCGATCAGCTTGTTGCTGCCGGTGTCGCCCTTGGTTTTTTTAAGCGCCTCCACCACCGCAATCGCCGCGCTCATGCCGCCAGCGGTAAAAAAGTCCGGCGGGGTCTTGAACTTGCTGTAGTGGTTGGCCACCAGCCACTCGTTGACCGGGTTCTTCGGGATGCCGAAGTAGTAGTACAGCCCGCCCTCCATGCCCGGAAACTGCTTGTAGGCCGTCATCGCCGGCAGGATGTTGCCGCCGGTGGCGATCTCGATGTTGTGGCGCTTGAAATCCAGATCGGCAATCTTGAACGGGTTGCCACCGGCCCAGATGATCCAGACGATCTTGCGGCCGGGCTGGTCTTTCAGCTTCTCGATGATGCGCTGGGCGGCGGCGGTGAAATCGCTGGTGGCCGCCGGCAGGTATTCCTCATGCGCCAGCTTGGCTTTTTTCAGCGCTTCCTTGAAGGCCTTGACACCGTCCTTGCCAAAAGCGTTGTCCTGCGCCAGGGTCACCAAGGTGGTGCCGGCCTTGTCCAGCGCCACCGCGTTGGCAATCGCATCCTGGCTGCTGTTGCGGCCGGTGCGAAAGATGTACTTGTTCCACTTGTCGCCGGTGATCGAATCGGCCACCGCCGGCTCCACCAGCAAAATCTTCTTGTACTCCTCGGCCACCGGCAGCATTGCCAGTGCCACCGGGCTGGCGGTGGGGCCCACGGCGATGTCCACCTTGTCGTCGGCATACGCCGCCGCCAACGCGCTCTTGCCCACATCGGGCTTGCCCTGGTCGTCTTTTTCGATCACCACCAGCTTTTTGCCGGCCACCATGCCGGTGCCGCCGGTGGCGTAATCCAGCCCCAGGTTGAAGCCGACGATGGTCTGCTTGGCATAGGCCTCCAGCGGGCCGCTCTTGCTGGCGATCAGCGCGATGCGGATTTCGCCGGCTTGCTGGGCCCAGGCGGTGGGTGCGGCGCCAAGGCTGGCAGCCAGTGCGGCCACCGCCAGCGCGATGGCGCCAATGCGACGTTGAAGGATCAAGGCAAATCTCCTGAAGTAAGCACAGCCGGGCGCCATGCGTTGGGCAGGCCAGAGACTACTTCAAGCACCAGGCCATTACGCACCAATCCGATGCAAAGCGCGCGCTTTCCGCCTTCAAACACCGTGAATTGGCCAAAAAAAAGCGCCCGCAGGCGCTTTTTCCTTGGGCACAGCGGCCCGGGGATGCGTCAGGCGGCGCGTTTGCGGCGACCGGCCGCCAGCCCGGCCGCCCCCAGCGCCAGGCCCAGCAAGGCGATGCCGCCAGGCTCGGGCACGGCATTGGCAATGATGTTCAGGTTGACGCCACCGGCCGGGCCATTGGCATTGGGCGAGTTGGCAAAGTTGATCGGGTCGCCATAAAAAGCCCGGGCGCTGCCCTTGAAATCGGTGACGGTGCATTCGCCCGGCGGGGCCACGACATCGGTGCCGGCCGCTGCTTTGCTGACCGGGTTGGCGGTCTGGCAGGCATAGCCGCAGCAGCCGGTATCAAAGGTATAGGTGCCAACGTTGCTGCTGGCGCTGTCGCCCAGCAAGGCCAGCACCTCGATCGATGCACCATCGGCAAACGTGCCCAGGTCCACGTCGTACCAGCCGCCGCCCCAATGGAATTCACCGTCGGTGGCATCGTCACCAGGGTTCAGGTCGAAGCTGCCGGCCTTGCTGCCCGAGGTGCCGACATCGTCGCGCATCACCGAGGCGCCGGTGCTGAACACCGTGCCGCCGTTGACCGTGATCGCCGCCGCAAACTGCGCCAGCAAGCTCTCACCGGCCACCAACGGCACCGTGCCGTTGGCATTGGTGGAGATGGAGCCGCCGTAGATGTGGAAGCTCATCGAGTAATGCTGGGCCACCCCCGAGGTGTTGGTCAGCGTGCGCTTGAACGACGCCGACGAACTGCCGGTGGCAATGCCGGCCGCGCTGGCGCTGACCGCATAGGCGCCATTGTCACGGGCAAACCCGTAGCCGCTGCCAACACCCGCCAGATCGTTGGCAAACGAGCTGCTGCCCTCATAGACCGGACTTGACGTAGAGGCGGTGATACCGGGCAGGCTGTTGGCGGTGGCGGTAGAGCCAGCGGTCAAGATCGGGTCGGCCGAGGCGGCTGCAGCGGCCAGCAACATCGCAGCACCCACTGCCAGCGCCATCCGGGTGGGCATGGTGTTCAACTTGGACATGGTCAACAACTTTCTGAGTTGAGGAAAAATACTTAATGCCACTTTTAGCAATTTTTGCGCCATCAGAAAAAGTCTTTCAAAATCAATTGCTTGAAAAATATTTTGTGCAATTGGCACGCCGGTCTGTCAATTTTTTCGACACCCTGACCCGGGAGTTGACATGAGCCGCGTTGTTGCGGTGTGGGAGCTGGGCGCCGGCCTGGGCCACATCGACCGCCTGTTGGGCGTGGCCAGTGCGCTGCGCGCGCGCGGCCACGATGTGCGCTTTTTGTTGCGCGACTTGTCGCGCGCCCACCTGCGGCTGGCCGCTGAGGGCTGGTGGTTTGCCCAGGCGCCGCTGTGGCTGCCCAAGCTGGCCAATCCGCCGCAACTGCGCAGCTACACCGCCGTGCTGGGCGCCGCGGGCTGGCTGGACCCTGCTGGCCTGGCAGGCCTGCTCAGCGCCTGGCGTGCGCTGTTTGACGTGTTGCAGCCCGACCTGATCCTGTGTGACCACGCGCCCACTGCGATGCTGGCCGCACGCGGCAGCGGCGTGCCGGTGCTGGGCGTGGGCAACAGCTTTGAGTTGCCGCCGTTGGGCGATGCGTTTTCGGCGATGGCGTATTGGGACCCAGCCGAGCAGGCCCGCTGCAAAGACCAGGACGCGCTGCTGCTGGCGCCCGCCAACGAGGCCCTGGCCCGGCTGGGCAGCGCAGCGCTGGGCCGGCTGCCCGAGCTGTTTGAAGGGGTGCAGCGCTTGATCATGAGCCTGCCCGAGCTGAGCCACTACCCCGACTGCGCAGCGGCCGAGCTGGTGGGCCCGTCCTTTGTCAACGACAGTGGCCTGCCGCCGGTCTGGCCGGCTGGCGACGGCCCCCGGCTGTTTGCCTACCTGTCGCCCACCCACGCGCAGTTTGAGCGCCTGATGCTGGCGATCAAGGCGCTGGGCTGGCCGGCGCTGGTGTTTGCGTCCGGGCTGTCGGCCGAGGCGGCCGCCCGCTTGGGCAGCGCCACGCTGCGGCTGTCGGCCCAACCGCTGCGCATGGACGCGGTGCTGGCCAGCGCCCGCATCGCCATCAGCCACGCCAGCATGGGCACGGTGACCGCTGCCGCGCTGGCCGGCGTGCCGCAATTGGTGCTGCCGCAACAGATGGAGCAGACGATGGTGGCGCGCCGCATCACCCAGGCCGGCCTGGGGCTGGCTGTGCACACCACCGACAAGCCGGCCGATTGGCCCACGTTGCTGCGCCGGCTGGCCAACGAGCCCGGTTTTGCAGCGGCCGCAGCGGCGCTGGCACAACGCCATGCCGGCGCCACGCCGCAGGCGGCGGCAGAGCGGGTGGCCGACCAGATCGAGGCCAGGCTGGCCGCCCGGTAAAGCCCGGTAAGGGACAGCGCTGAGCCGCCCACCGGTGGCAATGAGCGATGATGGCCGCCGCGCCAAACCCCGGGAGGATCCGATGATTCGAACCATGACAAGCGCCGCGCTGGCAGCGGCCCTGCTGCTGACGGCCGGCTGTGCCGGCCTGAACCTGGGCGGTGCCAGCGGCACGGCGGCCACGGCGCCAGCGGCCGCGCTGTCAGCCACCAGCGCGGCCGCCGAGGCAAAACGGGTGGCCCTGGCCAATGCGATGACCGATGCCGGCGTGTCGGTGCTGCGCATGCCGGACGATCAACTGCAGGTCAACGTGCCGAGTGATTTTTCATTCAACAGCGACCGCGCCGAGATCCGCGCCGAGGGCCGGCCTGTGCTCGACACGCTGGCCACCCATCTTGGCGATCCGGCGTTTGTGGCGATGCGGGTGCGCATCGTCGGCTACACCGACAGCCAGGGTAACGAGACTGCAAACGATGCGCTGTCGCTGGCGCGCGCCACCAGCGTGCGCAAGCACCTGGAAGGCAAGGGTGTGGCGGCCGGCCGGATCGAGGTGGAGGGCCGGGGCGCGCGCGATCCGGTGGCGCCCAACGACAAGCCCTATGGCCGCACCTTGAACCGGCGCATCGAGATCTACCTGCGTGAGCCGGGCTGAGCGCTGCTGTCGTCGGCCCGCGCTGCAGCGGTTGGCTGCGGTGTGATGGGGGCGCGCTGCGGCAGGTCATAGCGGTCACGCCGCGCCACGCTGACCGGGCCGGCACGTGCCGCGCTGACCGCATCGACAAACTCGCTGACCGGGCCGGCGTCGTCATCGTCCCCCGTCTCGGCGCCGGGTGGCAGTGGCGCCGGCATGGGCTCGATGAACGCGCGCACCACGCTGCCGGCGCAGGCAGCGGCCAACAAAGCTGCCAGCGTTACCAGCGCCAGCAAGCCCCAAGCCGCATTGCTGGCCTCGCTGCGGGCCTGGGCGGTGGTCTGCCCGGCGCGGCGCTCCACATGGGCCCACCAGGCCGCCAAGTCGGCGCCGAGCTGCTGGTAGGCCTGCTGCGATGGCCCGGTGAGCAGGCTGCGCGCCTGGGCGGCGGCGCTGGCATCGCCCAAACCCTGGCGCGACAAAGCCAGCAGCTTGTCCTGCTCGGCCAGAAACAGCGCCAGGCTGGTTTGCACGGCGGCGATCAAGGCCCGCTCGGTGGCGTCGGCGGCTGCGCCCTGTTGGCCAGACTGGTGCGCCGCCAACTGGGCCGACAGCACCTGGCGCCTGGCCAACATCTGGCCCTCCAGCGCATTGGCCTCGGCCGAGCCGCTGAGCATCACATGCAGCGCCAGCATGCCGCGCAGATCGTCCACCTGGCCGGACAGCTCGCGCAGCAGGCGAACTGCCGGCAAGGTGCGGCTGTCCAGGTAGGCCAGGTGGATGTCCTGGCGCTGTGTTTGCAGCAGCGACAGTGCGGTGCTGCCGCCCAGCAAGGCCAGCAACAGCGCCAGCGCGCCGGCCAGCCGCTGCGCGGTGTTGAGCTTGTGCAAAAAGTTCATGTTGTGCCCCTGTCTTGCCACCAACGGGCCGCGCAGCCGCACGGCCTGCCCGATATTGGCCTGGCGCAGCCGCAGGTGATCGCCGGATCAGCGGGACCGGCGCCGGGCTGATCGGGCGCCGGCGGGTGCGACAGCGGCTGCGGGCGCGGCCATCAACGCCTCGGCATCGGCCACGATGCGCGCCAGCCGGTCGGCCAGCTTCTCGGTGCTGAACTGCTCCCGAAAGCGCTCCACCATCAGCGCCAACGCCAACGGGCCGGGTGCACGCAGGTCCACCAGTTCGATCTGCAGCGCTTGCAGCCGGGCCAGCCAGGCGCCCAGGCGCTGGATGTCCAGCTCTTGCGCCAGCACCTCGGCATCGGCCTGGCCCAGCAGCCGGTTGGCCGGGTCGTACTGGCGGAACACGTCAAAAAACAGGCTGGACGAGGCCTGCAACTGCTTGCTGCTCTTGGGCGCGCCGGGGTAGCCGGTGAACACCAGGCCGGCCACGCGGGCGATCTCGCGAAAGCGCCGCCGCGCCAGCTCGCTGCTGTTCAGGCTGGCCAGCACATCGGCCAGCAGGCTGTCGCCGCTGACCAGCAGCGATTTGTCCAGCAGGCCGGCCAAGTCCAGCGGCTCGGCCGCCAGCAGCTCAAAACCGTAATCGCTGACGCTGATCGAATAGGTGTTGGGCCGCTGGCGCGCCAGCCGCCAGGCCAGCAAGCTGGCCAAGCCCAGGTGCACCAACCGGCCAGCGAAGGGGTGCACAAACAGGTGATGGCCTTCACGCGACTGGTACTGCTCCACCAGCAACACACCCGGTGCCGGTAGCCGCGACAGCAAACGCTGGGCCTCCAGCATCGGCTGCGCGGCGCGCAATTCGGGCTCGGCAGAGACATCGCCGGGCGCCGCCGCACCGGCCTGGCACAGCACCGCCAACGTGGCATCGGCCAGCTCGCCCGACAAAAACATGCGGCCACCGGCCCAGCTTGGCACCACACCACGCCGGCCGGAGGACTTGCGCACAAACGCCGACATGTCCTGGGTGCGCACATATTCCAGCACCCGGCCGCCGAAGACAAAACAGTCCCCGGGCTTCAGGCGGGCGATGAAGCTATCTTCCACCTGGCCCAAGGTGCCACCGGACAACCACTTCACCAACATCGACGATTCACCGACGATGGTGCCCACCTGCAGCCGGTGGCGCATCGCAATGCCCCGGTCCTCGACCCGGAACAGGCCGTCGCGCTCAACCACGCGGTGGTACTCGGGGTAGGCACCCAGTGAGTCACCGCCATGGCGCACAAAGTCCAGCGCCCACTGAAACGCCTCGCGGCTCAGTGCCCGGTAGCTCCAGGCGCGGCGCACCTCGTGCCACAGCGCATCGGCGGCAAAACCACCGCCCAGCGCCACGGTCACCAAATGCTGCACCAGCACGTCCAGCGGCTGCTCGGGCGCGTGGCGCGGCTCCACCTGGCCAGCGGCAATGGCGCGGCGCGCCGCCACCGCCTCTACCAGCTCCATCGTGTGGGTGGGCACCAAGGTGACGCGGCTGGGCCGGCCGGGCTGGTGGCCAGAGCGGCCGGCGCGCTGCAGCAGCCGCGCCACACCCTTGGCCGAGCCGATCTGCAACACCCGCGAGACCGGCAAAAAGTCCACCCCCAGGTCCAGCGACGAGGTGGCCACCACGGCCTTCAGCGTGCCGGCTTTCAGCCCCGCTTCCACCCAGGCCCGCACGGCAGGGTCCAGCGATCCATGGTGCAGCGCAATCTGGCCGGCCCAGTCCGGCCGCGCCGCCAGCAGCAACTGGTACCAGGTCTCGGCCTGCGAGCGCACATTGGTGAACACCAGGGTGCAGCCGCCCTCGGCATCGCTGCCGGCGATTTCGTCCACCACCGGCTGCGCCATCTGGGCGCCCAGGTGGCCGGCCCACGAAAAGCGCCCCGGGTTGGCGGGCAGCAAGGTGTCGACAACCAAGGTTTTGTCGATGCGGCCGCGCACAAGCTGCGGTGGGCCGTCACCTGGCGGTTGCGGGCCCAGCAACATCGCCATCGCCGCGTCCAGGTTGCCCAGGGTGGCCGACAAACCCCAGACCACCAGGCGCGGATTCCACAGCGCCAGCCGGGCCAGCAGCAACTGCACTTGCACACCGCGCTTGTTGCCGACCAGCTCGTGCCATTCATCGACGATCACCGTGTGCACGCCGGCCAGCCGCTGTTGTGCTTCTTCGCGCGACAGCAGCAAGGTGGCCGATTCGGGCGTGGTCACCAGCACGGTGGGCAGGCGACGGTCTTGGCGGGCGCGCTCGGCGGCGGGGGTGTCACCGGTGCGCAGGCCCACGCGCCAACCCGGCGCCAGATCAGCCAGCGGCAAGGCCAGCGCACGCTGGGTGTCGGCG
>JANOBL010000634.1:0-6210 GCA_031411635.1 Betaproteobacteria bacterium | reverse complement strand
TGGAAGCGCTCGATCGCCGCGACGCCTCGGCCGCGTGCTGCATCGAGCACGCCGAGGTCGTTGAGCAGTCCGGCCTCGTCGTTCACCGAGCGGTTGTGCCGGGCGGCTTGCAGCGCCGCAGTCAGGCTGGCCTCGGCAGCGCTGAAGTTGCCTTGCTGCAGCGTGGTGGCGGCGCCGGGTGCCGGCGCGCCGACCGCCATGGCGGAGCCTGCGGCAGGCACCGTGGTGGCGCGGCCTGGGCCCATGCCAGGCAGCGCGCTCGACGGTGTGTTCGCCCCGCCTTGCACCAGGTTGAGCAGTTGCTGATGCGCCGTCGACAAACCGAGGTAGTTGCTGAGCATGCGCAACGCGAAGCCTTCGTACGGCGTTGTGTCGTCGATACCGAACATGGCCTCAAGGGCGGGCTGCTGGGCGCAATCGCGGGTGTCTTCCGAGTCGGGCGCAACCTTGGCGCTGGCCGCGTTGCGCGTTTGCGCCATCGTGCTTGGCACGGTGCCCAGACCGGCCAGCATGCAGGCCAGCAACAGCAGCCGTGGCAGCCGCGCTGCCCGCACCTTGCGTTTTGCAAGCATAAAAGCTCCCCCCTTGCGGCAAGCTGTGCCGCGTCGTTCAACGCCTGCTGAACACCACCCGCGCCAGACCCACGCCCGGCGGCGCCTTGAGCTGGCGCCGCTCGAACACCGCGGCGGCGGCGGCAAGCTGGTCGCCTTCGATCTCGACATCGACGATCACCACGCCGGCAACACCGTCGGGGTCGCTGTAGAGCCCCGGCTGCAGCGCTGCGGCGGCCCGCAGCGCTGCGACAAACGCCTCGGCGTCGCGCCGCGGCGTGCGGGTGTCGACGGCCTGCACCCGCGCGTCGCCGGTGCCGCCCATCAGCACCGAGCCCGGTGGCAAACCCTCACCGCCGATGTCGCGCCCGGGGCCGGCTTGCTGCCACAGCGCCACCGCCAGCGCCGCCACGCCGGCCAGCGCCGCCACCGCGCCCCAGCGCGCCGGCGCAGCCGCTGTGCCGCCGCCCAGCAGCGCATCGCGCCAGCGCTGCCAGGTGTTGGGGGGGGTGGATTGGCGTGGGGCTGCGCGGGCGGGCGGCGGTGAAGGCGCCACTGGCGCGGTTGCTCCGGGTGCCACCGCCCGCGGCTCGCGTGCTGCCGCCAATTGGCGCTCCAGGCTTTGCCAATGCTGTTCGGCTGCCTCGGCGCTTGTACGCGCGCGCCATTCAGGGTCGGTCTCCATTTCCAGAGCGGCGCGAAGCAGGTCGGCCTCGTGTTGCGAGGCGTGCGTGGCCTGACCGGTTGAGCGGCCCGCCAGGCGATCAAACCACAGGGCGTCGGAGTCTGTGAAGTCGTCGTGCTTGGCGCCGTTGCCGCCGGGTGGGGTGGGTGAAGTGGCCATGTGCGGATACCTTGATTCTCAGCCGCCCTGAGAAGGCTCGAACAGTTGCTTGAGCAGCGGCGCAATCCATGCGCGCGCGCGGTGCAGCTCTTGTCGTGCGCCCTCTTCGGTGCCCTGTCGCTCAGCGCAATTGAACTGTGTGCACAGCAACACACATTTGGCCAGGCAAGTCCGCCAACGGTACTCAGCCACTTCGGCAGTGTTCAGGCCCAGGGTCCAGACCTGATTTAGCAGGTTAATCTGCTTGATCAGTCGTGGGTCGGCCGTCGCTTGTTTATCGAGCAGATCGCGAATACGGTCGATCTGGCGGCGGCTGGAGGCCAGATCCAGCGTGGGGTCGTCGGGTCGGCGCACCAGGCGAAACGCCTTCTTGGCGTCATCGTCGTGGCCGGCATCCACATCGCCCGCCAACGCGCCGGCCGTCCGGTGCAGCGACAGAAGCGGGCTGACTTCAGCCTCAGGCACCCATGAGAATTTGTCTCTGCGCCCACGCGCCTTGAAGTAGCCCGCAGCGCCAAACAGCAGCAATTTGCGCATCCGCGCCAACGGCGGCACGTTCGCCGGGTTGGGCAGCGGATCCTTGTCGACGGCGATTAACACATCGTTGATCAAGGCGAGCTGGTCGTCCGGGGGAACGCCCAGGTAGTCCAGCTTGCGAAAAAAGGTTGCCCGGTAGGTGTTGAGCAACTTGTTGAGCGCTTGATTGCCGACCAAGCCGCCATCGGCGATCTCCTGCAGCAAGAGACGGTCGCGTTCATCGCGGGCAAGGTCTGCGGGCGTGGGCTCGCGGGCCAGCGCAGCAAGTTTCCTTGCCACCACCGGCTCCAGTTCGTCGAGCCCCGGCAGCTCCGGGATGTTGCTCGGCCCCGCTTCAGCGTGCCCGCCGTCCAGCGTCGGCTGTGCCTCGCTGCCGGCCGGGGCAGGCGCCGAGGTGGTTTGTCGGCCTCGAAAAAGACCTGTGATCCAGCGTTTTGCCATCGCTCTGTCACGAAATTGGCACTCGTGCCCCTAGAGGTCGCAAGTCGGCCGAAAACCCCGGCGCTTGCGCAGCGCCGGCACGACTTGCCAAGCCATCTGATCTCAGCGACTGCGCACCCGCCGCTCTTCCGCAAAGGAGCGAAAGATGTCGCAAATCAATCACTTGGGTTTTATTCTGCGCGCCGCCGTGGCGCTGGGCCTGGTCTGGGCCACCAATGCAGCGTTCGGCTCGAACGGCCTGGGCAATCTGGATGACTTCGACGACGTTGATCTCCAGGATCTGCTCGATTGGCTGCAGTGTTTGATCGGGATGTGAGCCAGGAAAGGCGCCCGCAGCCATGCGGGCGCCCGCTAACGACATTTGGCCGCTCACCGCTGGCGCTCCTGCGCCCAGCGGCGGTGGATTGCATCGGCCGCCGCAAAGGTCGTGCGGTGCGCCGCCGGCACATGCGGCCACGCCGCATCCAGCCAGCCGAAGGCCGCGGCAACGCAGCGGTCGGCACCGGCGGCATCGCCCGCGCGGCGGTAGGCGTCGGCCAGCGTTGCCAGCGTGCGAGGCGGGTGGCAACGGGCCGAGGTGCCGGCCAGGGCCACGGGCTCCAGCGCCTGGGCGTGTGCCAGCGCGGCAGCGGTTGCCGCATCGCCGGGGATGTCCAGCCAGCGCACCAGTTGGCGCCAGCGAAAAGTGTTGCCGGTTCCGGTGAGCCCCTGCGCCGCGCACAGCGCACGCACCTCGGCAAGTTTATCGATCACCGCCGGTGCATCGGCGCAGGCGTAACTCCACTCGAACCAGTGGCTGTTCACCAGGCGCGGCGCCGGACGCTGCGCGACAAGTGCCAGCAGCGCTTCATAAGCCCGCCGCGGTGAGGCGCCCACCTGCTGCGCAGCCTCGGCGCGCAGCCACTGGGCATGGATGCGCATCGCCGGCGGCGCATCGGCCGGCAGGGTCTCGACGGCAGCGTCGGTCAGGTCGGGCCGGCCCAGCCGCAACCACAGCCGCGCCAACGCCAGGCGCGCCTTGGCGCGTGCGCCGGCCGCGGCATGTTCGCCGCACAGCGCCAATGCGGTCTGAAGCGCTTCGAGCGATTGATCGAAGAGCCCCAGGCCGGCCGCCGAATTGCCAATGACCAGGTGGTTGACCACGCCGGCCGTGCTGCCCTCGGCCAGCCCGATCTCGGCATGGCGGGCGCGGCAGGCCAACGCGTGGCGCCAGCTACCGGGCACGTCGCCGATGGCCGACAGCGTGGCCGCCAGATCGCCTTCGGCCGTGGCGGCTGCGGCACGGTCGCCCAGCGCCTCGGCCTGCACCACGGCACGTTCCAGCCAGCGCACGGCATCGGCCAGCCGGCCGGCCGCGTAGTGCACATATTGGGTGGCGGTCAGCACCAGCAATTGCTGCCGGGCATTGCCCAACGCTTCGGCTGCGTTCAGCCCCGCTGCGGCGGCGGCTTGCGCGGCGGCGTCGTCCCCGCACTGCGCCAGGGCATAGGCATGCAGCGCATCGGCCTCGGCGCGCGAGGCGGGGTGCAGCGTGGCCTCGCGCACGGCAACGCTGGTCACGGCCAGCGCCTCGCGGCTGCGCTCCAGGTCTACCAGCGCCTCGGCGCGTGCCAGCGCGCAGCGCAGCCGCTGGGCGCGGGTGCCGGCCAGCGCGTCGACCGCGGGCAGCGCTTCCAGCACCGCGTTGCCACCATGGCGCAGCCGCAAGGCGGGCAGCCGGGCAAAAGCCGACTCGAACTGGGCTTGCCCCTGCCCGGCCTGCTGATGGGCGGCAGCGGCGCGCTCGAACATCAGCAACTGCTCGTCCAGCCGCCCGCTGGTGTGCGCGGCTTGCCCCGCGGCATGCCACCAGCGGCCGGCGTCGGCCGGGCTGTTGCCGGCCTGCCAGTGCGCTGCCACGCGCGCCGGCAGCGCTGCCTGCGCGCTGGGCCGGTCGGCCAGCCATTGCGCAATGCGCCGGTGCAGCGCCTGGGCCAGGCCCAACGGCAGTGCGCGCAGCGCAGCCTCGTAAATTAGATCGTGGCAGAAAGCCGCGCCCACAAGCACATCGGCCGCTTCCAGCGCGCGCCAGGCGTTGGCCAGCGCCAGCACCGGCTGGTCCAGCACATGCGCGGCCAACTCGGCACGGAAGTCAGCGCCGGCGGCGGCGGCCACATGCAAAAGCGCGTGTGCATCGGCGGGCAAGGTGCGCAGCCGCTCGTCCAGCAGGGCCTCGATGCCGCTCGGCCGCGGCCAGGCGCTGGCCTGCAAGTCGATGCCGGCGCCCAGTGCGGCTTTCAGCGTGGCCAGCGTGAACAGCACGTTGCCGCCGGCAATTCGGTGCAGCCGTTCGGCCAGCGCACCGTAGGCCGGCGGTGGCAGCGCCAGCGAGGCCAGCAGCGCGGACAACTCTGCCACGCCGAGCGCACGCAAGTCGATGCGCACCGGCCGCTGTGAATCGGCCAACCAACCCGCCAGCGGCCCATCGGCGGCCCAGCCGGGGCGGCTGGCCAGCCCGACGTTCAACGATTGCAGCCGGCGGCTGGCGCCCAGCCAACGCAGCGCTTCAAGAGAGGCGGAATCGGCGTTGTGCAGATCGTCCAGCACGATGGCGACCAGGCCCGCCGCATGCGCGCCGTGCAGCAGCGCATCGGCTGCCTGCCACAGCAGCGGCGTGTGTGCAGGTGTGGTGGGTGCCGGGCCGAACTCGGGCCGCAGCCGGGCCAGTTCCTGGCGCTGCAGCGCGCTCAGTTCGGGCTGGTGGATGGCGTGCAGCCCGGCCAGCAGCCGGCCCAGCAGCGCATAGGCGATGCCGGCGTCGCCCGGCTGGGCGCGCTCGGCAAACACGCCTTCACTGCCTTGCAGAAAGTCCTCCAGCAGCCGGGTCTTGCCCATGCCGGCGTCGGCAACCAGCACAAACGCCCGCTGCTGCGGCCAGGCCTCGGCCATCACGGCCCAGGCCGGCCCGCGGCCGACCAGTACCGGCGGGCGCTGCAGCCCTACCGGCGTCTGCCACTGCGCGGCTGCCGGCGGCGGCGCATCGGCAGCCTCGATGGTCTGCGCCAGCCGCTGCATGTCACCGCTGGGCGCGCCGCCGAAGTCTGCGCGCAGCCGGTCGGCAAAGCGCCAATACGCGGCCAGTGCGGCGGTGCGGTTGCCCCGCAGGTAATGCAGTGAAATCAGCCGCTGCCAGGCCAGCTCATCGTCTGGGTCGCGCTCGATCAGGTGTTCAGTCAGGCGCAGTGCGGCATCGAGCCGGCCTTCACGCTCCAGCGCCTGCGCGCGCTCGGCCAGGCGTCGCAGCAGGCGTTGCGTGATGCGCTCCCGCGCTTGCTGCAACCAGGCGTCGAGGTCGCCCAGGTCGCCAAGGTCCACACCATCCAGCAGACTGCCGGCGTTGCACAGCATGTCGTCGTCGAACTTGGCGATGTGCTGCAGGTCGATGCCGTGCGGCTGCGCCGCTGCCGGTGGCGCGCCATTGCCCAATGCGTCGGCCAGCCGCTCGGGCGCGCGTGGCTGCAGTACCGGTGTGCCGGCCATCTGCTTCAATGCCTGCGCACGCTGGCGCAGGTTGGCGCTGGCCTGGTGCGGCGATCGGCCTGGCCAAAGCAGATCCCAAAGCCGCTGTGGCGACTGTGGGCCGTCGATGGCCAGCAGGGCCAGCAGCGCGGCGTCCTTGCGTGGCAGATTGACGCGCAGGCCGTCTGCGCCCAGCAGGCCAGGCGCACCGAGCAGGTGCACACGGAAGCTTGGCGGTGGCGGTGGGTTGGCTGGCGCGTCGACCGGCGGCATGGCGGGCGTATCAACGTGGGGCCGCCGTCGCTTCGGTGGCTTCGTCGCCCCGGGTGGCCTCATCGC
>JANOBL010000633.1:0-2112 GCA_031411635.1 Betaproteobacteria bacterium | reverse complement strand
GCTTGCAGCAAATACACCAGCTCGCCGTTCTCGGCATGCACCGTGGGCATGGCGCCCAATTCGAGTGAGCGTTTGAAGCTGTTCACCAGTGTTTCGTCGTCACACATGATGGCGTTTTTGTAGGCCATGAAGTGCTTGAAGCTGTTGACGCCTTCTTCTTGCACCAAGGTGCCCATGTCGCGGTGCACCGACTCGTCCCACCAGGTCACGGCCACATGGAAGCTGTAGTCGGCCGCCGCCTTTTCGGCCCAGCCGCGCCATTTGCGGTAAGCCACCAGCAGCGGCTCCTGCGGATCGGGGATCACAAAATCGATGATGGTGGTGGTGCCACCGGCCAGCGCGGCGGCGGTGCCGCTGAAAAAATCGTCGCGCGTGACCGTGCCCATGAACGGAAGCTGCATGTGGGTGTGGGGATCGATGCCACCGGGCATCACGTACTGGCCGCCCGCATCCAGCGTTTGGGCGCCGCTGGGCACGGCCAGGCTGGGCCCGACGGCGACGATCTTGCCGCCGTCGCACAACACATCGGCGCGGAACTCTCGGTCGGCATTGACCACGGTGCCGCCCTGGATCAACAGCTTGCTCATGATTTCACTCCTGTCTTCATCAAAAAATCAACCTCACTCGGCCGGCCGTCCAGCCACAGTGTTGACCGGGCCGCCGGTGCACTGGCCACCAGCTTGCCGCGCCGCCACACCTTCAGCCGCACGGCGCGCAGCCGGATCGCTTCCACCACATCTTGCGCCTGCAGCAGCACCAGATCGGCGTTGTTGCCAGGCGCGATGCCGTAGCCCTGCATGCCCAGCAAGCGCGCCGGGGTGTCGGTGATTGCGGCATAACACTGGCGCATCGCCGCCTGGCCGGTCATCTGCGCCACATGCAAGCCCATGCTGGCCACGTCCAGCATATCGGCCTTGCCGAGTGAGTACCACGGGTCCATCACGCAATCCTGGCCAAACGCCACCGGCACACCCGCGGCCAGCAGCTCGGGCACACGGGTCATGCCGCGGCGTTTGGGGTAGGTATCGTGCCGGCCCTGCAAGGTGATGTTGATCAGTGGGTTGGCGACGATGCCCACACCGGCCTCGGCAATCAACGGCAGCAGCTTGGACACGTAGTAGTTGTCCATCGAATGCATGCTGGTGACATGCGAGCCCACCACCTTGCCGTGCAGGCCCAGGCGCTGGGCCTCGAACGCCAGCGTCTCAATGTGGCGCGACAGCGGGTCGTCGCTCTCGTCGCAATGCATGTCCACCGGCAGGCCACGCCGGGCGGCTTCTTCGCACAGCAGCTTGACGCTGGCCGCGCCGTGTTCAGAAGTTCGCTCGAAATGCGGGATGCCGCCGACCACGTCGACGCCCAGGTCAAGTGCACGTTTCAAATTGACCAGCGCAGTGGCGGAGCGCAACACCCCGTCCTGCGGAAAGGCCACCAGTTGCAGATCGAGGTAAGGCGCCACACGCTGTTTGACATCCAGCAAGGCCTGCACCGCCAGCAAGCGGTCGTCGCACACGTCCACATGGCTGCGGATGGCCAACAAGCCTTGCGCCACCGCCCAGTCGCAATACCTCAGCGCACGCTGCACCAGTGCCTCGTGGGTGAGGTGGGGCCTTAACTCACCCCACAGCGTTATGCCTTCCAGCAAGGTGCCGCTGGCATTGAAACGCGGTTGGCCGTAGGACAGCGTGGCATCCATGTGGAAATGGGCGTCGACAAACGGCGGCGACAGCAGTTGGCCACCGGCGTCCAGCGTCTCGTGGGCCGGTGCCCGCAAGTGCGGCTGCACCTCCACGATGCGCCCGTCCAGCACACCCACTGCCATGCCGCTGCGGCCATCGGGCAGACAAGCATTGGTGATCAGCAGATCCAGCATGGGTTCAGCGTTCTCCGGCGATGTACGGCTTCATCAAGGCCTGCGGTGCGCTGGCGCGGCGTGATGCAAGGATCAGCGCGGCGATGGACAGCAAATACGGCAGCATCAGGTAAAGCTGGTAGGGCAGGCCTCCCGAGTCTGCCTGTTGCAGCCGCAGTTGCAAAGCGTCGAAAAAGCCGAACAGCAGCGCGCCCAACAAGGCCTTGCCGGGCTACCAGCCGGCAAACACCACCAGGGCC
>JANOBL010000632.1:0-4698 GCA_031411635.1 Betaproteobacteria bacterium | reverse complement strand
GCGAAGACCTCCAGCTGCTTCTTCAGCGAATCGGGCAACTCGGACGAGCCAACCTTGAACGAGGTGGCAGGCAGCGAGTAGCGCATCGTCGGCTTGAAGCCCATGCACTTGAAGCCGGCGGCCTTGAGCTGCTCGCACTGGTCTTCCGGGAACAGGCCTTCGGCGACGGTCTTGGCATCCAGTACCGATTGGCCCAGGTCCACCGCCTCGGTGGACTGGGCCCAAGCCGGCGCCTGCAAGACCAGGCAAGCGGCCATCAAGACAGCGCTGTACAGGGGGTGGAACTTGTGTTTCATCAAAGCACCTCGGAGGCAAATCGGCCAGCGGTTAGGCGTGGCAACTCAAGCGTGGTACATCGGCTTTGGCCGGTTGGATATTGATAGTAACGCCAAGTTACTTTCGGCAACATCCCCAAGCCGGTGGACTTTGGCACGACGGGGGCCAAGATGACTTCTGTGATCGGGCCGTGTATCGTTCGCCGGCTTGGCGCTGCACGCGCCCACCAGCACTTCCCAACAAGAGCCCCGCCGCTATGACTTGGCACAACAAGGTGATGTGGACCGAGGGCATGTTCCTCCAGCCACAGCATTTCCAGCAGCAAGACCGTTTCGCCAGCCGGCAATTGGAGGGCCGCTTGTCGGCCTCGCTGCCCTGGCCCTGGGGCTTTTTCTCGCTGCAGGTGGACGATGCAGCGCTGCTGCAAGGCCGCATCGCCGTCAACAGCGCACGTGGTGTGCTGCCCGATGGTCTGGTGTTTTCGGTGCCCGGCGACGACCCGGCACCACCGGCCTTTGAGGTGCCGGCCGATGTGCGCGACCAGGTGGTGGTGCTGGCGGTGGCGATGGCCCGGCCCGGTGTGGCCGAAAGCGATGTGGAGGCCGGCGAAACCGCGATGCCGCCGCGATACCGGGCCAGCAACGTCGAGGTGGCCGACAGCCATGCCACCAGCCTGCGCGAGGCGCCATTGCAGATCGGCCGGCTCAACCTGCGGCTGATGCTGGCACGTGATGCCAACGAGGGCTACACCACCATCGGCGTGGCGCGCATCGTCGAGCGCCGGGCCGATGGCCGGGTTGCGCTGGATCTGGGTTATGTGGCGCCGATGCTGCATGCGGTGGCGCAGCCGGTGCTGGACGGCTACCTGCGCGAGGTGCACGGCATGCTGCACCAGCGTGGCGAGGCACTGGCCTACCGCATGGCGCAGCCAGGGCGCGCCGGTGTTGGCGAGATCGCCGATTTTTTGCTGCTGCAGGTGGTCAACCGCTTCCAGCCGCTGTTTGCGCATTTGCAGCGCCTGCCCGTGCTGCACCCGGAGCGGCTGTACGACCTGCTGCTGGGCCTGGCCGGTGAGCTGTCCACGTTCCGCGAACAGCGCCGGCCGGTGCCCTACCCCGAGTACCGGCACGATGATCTGGCGGCGTGCTTTCGCGCGGTGATGGCCGATTTGCGGCAATCGCTGTCGATGGTGCTGGAGCAGACTGCGATCCCGATCGACCTGCAGCCGCGCAAAAACGGCGTGCTGGTCGCCATCATTGCCGACATCGAGCTGCAGCGCACCGCAAGCTTTGTGCTGGCGGTGAACGCGCAGATGCCGGGCGATGCGCTGCGCGCACGCTTCCCGACCCAGGTCAAGATCGGCCCGGCCGAGCGGCTGGTGGATCTGGTCAAGCTGCAGTTGCCAGGCGTCACCTTGCGGGCCTTGCCGGTGGCGCCGCGCCAGATCCCGTTCCATGCCGGTTTCACCTATTTTGAGCTGGACACCCGGGGCAACGAGCTGTGGAAGCAGTTGGAGACCTCGGGCGGTCTGGCGATGCACATTGCCGGCGAGTTTCCGGGCCTGGCGCTGGAATTCTGGGCCATCCGTGGCTGAGGACGGGATGCAACGATGAACGACAAAGATCCCCCCGCCAATCCGAGCAACCCGTTCGCGGCGTTTGAATCCGATCGCACCATCATCAAGCCCAGCGCCGGGCGCTCGCAGCGCCAGCCCGATGCTGCATCGCCCGCCGCCGCATCGGGCTGGGGCGCCAGCACGCTACAACCCCCCGTGCCCGATGGCAGCGAGCTGCCGGCTTACGCCAGCCTGAACCCGTTGGTGCAGGCAGCAGCCCCTGTGCTGGCGGCCGCGCCCAGGCTGCGTGCGATGGCGCGCCACCCCAACCCGGCCGCGCTGCGTGAATCGCTGGCCGAGTCGGTGCGCCGCTTCGAGGCTGGCGCGCGTGCCCAAGGCCTGCCCAACGACCAGGTGGTGGCCGCACGCTATGTGCTGTGCACCCTGCTGGACGAAGCCGCGTCCAGCACACCCTGGGGCGGTGGTGCCTGGTCCACGCAAAGCCTGCTGGTGCAGTTTCACAACGAGGGCTGGGGGGGCGAGAAGGTGTTTCAGTTGCTCACCCGGCTGGCCGAGAACCCGGCCCAGCACCGCAACCTGCTGGAGCTGGTCTACATCACGTTGTCGCTGGGTTTTGAAGGCCGCTACCGGGTGCTGGACAACGGCCGCGCCCAGCTCGACGATTTGCGCGGCCGGCTGGCGCAGATGCTGCGCGGCCTGGCCGGGCCGGCTGAAAAAACGCTGTCCACCCAGTGGCTGGGCGTGGCCGCCGCACCCACCCGGCTGCGTGACGGCATCCCGCTGTGGGTGATTGGCGCAGCCGCCGCGCTGCTGCTGCTGCTGGTGTTTGTGGCCTTGCGGTTTTCACTCAACGTGCAAACCGATGCCAGCTTTGCCGCGCTGCAGGCGCTGGATGCCCAGGTGGCCAAGCCGGCGCCGCCACCACCGGCGCCCAGCGCCGCGCCACCACCACCACGGCTGGCCACGCTGCTGCAATCCGACATCGCCGCCAAGTTGGTGCAAGTCAAGGACGAGGCCGACCGTTCCACCGTCACGGTCTTGGGCGACACCTTGTTCGACCCAGGCAGCGCCGATGTGGCGCGCCGCGCCGTGCCCTTGTTCGAGCGGGTGGCCGCAGCGCTGAACCAGGTGCCCGGCCATGTGCTGATCAGCGGCCATACCGACAACCAGCCGATACGCTCGCTGCGCTTTCCGTCCAACTGGCATTTGTCCAAGGAGCGGGCCGAGAGCGTGCGCAAGCTGCTGGCGATCAGCGTCAAACCCGAGCGCCTGGCCGCCGAGGGCCGTGCCGAGACCGAGCCGGTGGCCGACAACAACAGCGCCGAGAGCCGTGCGCGCAACCGGCGGGTTGAGATCGTGCTGACCGCCGCTGCGCAGAACTGAACCACGAGACCGATCCGATGAAGCGTTTTTTGCAATGGCTGCTGAGCCCGTTGGTGATCGGCTCGCTGGGGCTGCTGGCCTTGTCGGCCGTGCTCTGGTGGATAGGCCCGCTGGTGGCGATTGGCGACGCCCGCCCGCTGGAATCGGTGACGGTACGCATCACCGTGCTGGTGCTGCTGTGGGCACTGTGGCTGGGCCGGCTGGCCTGGGTGGCCTGGAAGCGCCGCAAGACCAACACGGCGCTGCTGACCGGGATGAACAGCGGCCCGTCGGCCAGCGACAAGGAAGCGCAGTTGCTGGCCCAGCGCTTCAACGACGCGGTGGGCCGGCTCAAGGCCAGCGGCGGCGGCAGTTCCTGGTTCGGTGGTGGCCAGTTTTTGTACGAGCTGCCCTGGTACATCTTCATCGGTGCGCCCGGCTCGGGCAAAACCACGGCGCTGATGAACGCCGGGCTGCAGTTTTTGCTGGGCGATGCGGCCAAGGGCTCGGTGCAAGGCGTGGGCGGCACCCGCAACTGCGAATGGTGGTTTACCAAGGACGCGGTGCTGGTGGACACCGCCGGGCGCTACGCGACGCAAGAGAGCGACCGCGATGTGGACGCCAGCGCCTGGGACAACTTCCTCGCGCTGTTGAAAAAAACCCGGCCGCGCCAGCCTATCAACGGCGTGCTGCTCACCGTCAACATCCAGGATTTGCTGCAGCAAGCCGCTACCGAGCGCGCCGAGCATGCCGCCAAGCTGCGTGCCCGGCTGCAGGAGCTGCAGATCAAGCTGGGCGTGCGGTCACCGGTGTATGTGATGGTGACAAAGGCCGACCTGATCGGCGGCTTCAACGAAACATTCGAGGCGCTGAGCAAAGACGAGCGTGACCAGGTCTGGGGTTTTACCTTCCCGGCCGACAACATCGATTCCACCAACCCGCTGCCCGACTTTGCGACGCTCTACCAGCAGTTGCAAAAGCGCCTGGTTGAGCAACTGGTCGACCGGCTGGAAGGTGAGCGCGATGTGCAAAAGCGCAGCGCGATGTTTGCTTTTCCGCAGGAGTTTGCCGCGCTGCAGCCGGTGCTGGCCGATTTTTTGCGCCAGGTGTTTGCCGGTGGTGGCACCCTGGAAACCGCGCCCCGGGTGCGCGGGGTTTACTTCAGCAGCGGCACGCAAGAGGGCTCACCGATCGACCGGGTGATGGGCGCGCTGGGCCGCTCGTTTGGCATCGATCCCCGCGCGGCCGCCGTGCCGGGCGGCCGGGGCAAGAGCTTTTTTCTGCACCGACTGCTGCGCGACGTGGTGTTTGCCGAATCGGGACTGGCGGGCATCAGCCCGGGGTGGCAACGACGGCGGGCCTGGCGCCTGGCGTTCGGTCTGGTGTTGTCGACGGGCGCGTTGACGGTGGCAGCCCTGTGGGCGTGGCAGAATGACAGCGTTCAGCGCCAGCGCCTGCAGGCCTGGCTGTCCCGCCTGCCGCCG
>JANOBL010000631.1:0-10458 GCA_031411635.1 Betaproteobacteria bacterium | reverse complement strand
GGGCGCGGCCGGCAGCGCCTGGTGGTTGTGGGCCTGGGCCGCGTGGACCGGCTTCCAGTTGCTGGTGATGGTGGCCTATCCCACCTTGATCGCCCCGCTGTTCAACAAGTTCGAGCCGCTGCAGGACGAAGCGCTGAAAACCCGGGTACAGGCCTTGATGCAGCGCTGCGGTTTTGCCGCCAAAGGCCTGTTTGTGATGGACGGCAGCCGGCGATCGGCCCATGGCAACGCTTACTTCACCGGCCTGGGTGCCGCCAAGCGGGTGGTGTTTTACGACACCTTGCTGGCCACCTTGTCGCCGCCCGAGGTGGAGGCGGTGCTGGCGCATGAGCTGGGCCACTTCAAGCACAAACATGTGACGCAGCGTTTGCTGATGATGTTTGCACTCAGCCTGGCCGGCCTGGCGCTGCTGGGCTGGCTGGCGCGCCAACCGGGCTTTTACCTGGGCCTGGGATTGCAGCCCAACCTGGCTGCGCCCAACGATGCACTGGCGCTGCTGCTGTTCATGACCGCGCTGCCGGTGTTTGGTTTTTTTGCGTCACCGGTGCTGGCGCAGCTCTCGCGCAAGCATGAGTTTCAGGCCGATGCCTACGCCTGTGCCCAGGCCAGTGCAGCCGACCTGGCCAGTGCGCTGCTGAAGCTGCACAAGGACAACGCCGCCACCTTGACACCCGACCCGCTGTACGTGCGGTTTTATTACTCGCACCCCCCGGCCAGCGAGCGGCTGGCCGCGCTGCAGCCCAGCCCCGCATGACAAGCGGCCCCGGCAACGGCCTGGTGGTGGCCGCGCATGGCCGGCAATGCATGGTGGAGACGGCCGACGGCACCCGCGTGCTGTGCCACACCCGGGGAAAAAAAAGCGACTGCGTGGTGGGCGACAGCGTGCACTGGCAAGTGGCCGGCGATGGCGGCGTGATCGACAAGGTGTCCGTGCGCCGCAACCTGCTGTTCCGCCAGGACGAGTGGAAGACCAAATCCTTTGCCGCCAACATCGACCAGTTGCTGGTGCTGGTGGCGGTGGAGCCGATGTATGCCGAAACCCAGCTCGCCCGCGCGCTGATCGCCGCCGAGTTTGCCGGCATCCCGACGCAAATCGTGCTGAACAAGACCGACCTGCCCACTTTGGCTGCCGCGCGGGAACGGCTGGCACCGTACCGGGCGATCGGGGTGGCGGTGCACGAGCTGTCGCTCAAAGCCCGCGGCGACGAGGCCCGCGCGCTGCTGAGCCCCTTGCTGGCCGGCCGCGCCAGCTTGGTGCTGGGCCCCAGCGGCATGGGCAAGAGCACCTTGATCAACCTGATGGTGCCGGCGGCGGCGGCCCAGGTGGGCGAGATCTCGATCGCGCTGAACGCCGGCCGCCACACCACCACCAGCACCACCTGGTACTGGCTGGACCCGGCACGCCAAAGCGCCTTGATCGACTCACCCGGCTTCCAGGAGTTTGGTCTGCGCCAGTTGCAAGCCACCGACCTGGCCCGGCACATGGCCGACATCCGCCAGCATGCCCAGCAGTGCCGCTTCTACAACTGCAGCCATCTGCACGAGCCCGGCTGCGGCGTGCGAGACGCGCTGGCGCTCGGTAAGATCAGCGCCTCGCGCTACCGCATCTACAACGAGTTGCATGCGGAGCTGTCGGCAACGCGCTGGTGAGCCCGGTCCAGCGCCGGGCCGCCCCAAGCAGACCGGGATCCCCCTCGGGGGGGCGACGCCGAAGGCGTCTTGGGGGCAAAAACTACCCCACGAGGTTTGCCAGTGTCAGCAGCGCCACCAACAGCATCCACAACACCATCGAGCGCCACACCAGCCCCACGACGCTGCGCAGATGGCCCATCTGCGGTGGATCACCACCCGTGGAGCCTTCGGCCGAGCCATCTTCGGTCGGCCCGGCATCAAAGCCGCGCGACCGGTCCGGCGTGACCCCGGGCGCCGCGCTGCCGCCAAGCTGCACCCCCACCGCACCAGCGGCCGAGGCCAGGATCACCCCCTCGTTGGCGTATTTCCACAGCGTGGCGTCACGCCGCCAGGCGTTGATCGCTTCTTCAAAATTGCCGACCACCGCAAAGCCGAATGCCGTCATGCGCGACGGCAAATAATCGATCCAGCCAAACAGCCGCTGCGACACCACCAGCAAACGCTCATTGGCCGGCACGCCCAGTGCCTTGCTGGGGAAACTCCAATAACGGTTGGCAAATTCAGCCATGCGGTAAAGCACCGCGCCCAGCGGCCCCAGGCCCAGCGAGCACAACAGCACAAACCAGAAAAACACGCCAAACACATGGCGGTGCGCGGCCAGCAACGAATGCTCGATCACATGGCGCAGCAGCTCGGTGCGCGGCAGCTCGCTGGCATCCAGATGGCGCCATTCGGCCAGCAAACGGCGGGCTTCCAGCTCGTCGCCCCGGTCCAGTGCATCGCGGATGTCGGTGTAGTAGTGGCTGAACTGGCGGAAGCCCAAGGTCAGGTACAGCACACCCACATTGAACAGCAGCGCCAGCAGCACACTCCAGTGGTGCAGCGCCAGATACAGCGCGGCCACCAGCAGGCCTGGTGCGCCCACCGACACGCCCCACACCACCCAGGCATGGCGCTCGCGGCCGGCGTCAAAATTGCGGCCGGTCCAGTCCACCCAGGCCACCAGCAAATGGTGCACCCAGTTGTCACGTGGCAGTGGTTTGAACTGCTCGACGATCAGCGCAAACAGGACGGCAAAGAAACTCATCGCGACCGATGATACCCAGCGCCCTGTGTCATTCCTGGGCCAGGAACCGGTAGAGGTTGCGCAGCATCGCTGCGGTGGCGCCCCAGATGAAGTACGGCGCCTGGTTCACCGCCCTGCCGCCTTGCCAGGGCATGGCCAGGAAATGGCGCGCCTGGCCATCCAGCTCGATGCTGTGGCGCTGGTGGTGAGCCGGTGTCATCAAGAACCGCAGCGGCACCTCAAACGCCTCGGCCACCTCAAACGAATCGGGTGCCAGCGTGAAGCCCGGCCGCACCAGCGCCACCACCGGCGTGACGACATAGCTGGTGACGGTGGCATACACCGGCAACTGGCCGATCACCTCGATGTGGGATCGCGCCAGGCCCACTTCTTCTTCGGTCTCGCGCAGCGCGGTGGCCACCGCATCGGCATCCTCGGGCTCGGCCCGGCCACCGGGGAAGCTGATCTGGCCGGCATGGTCGCGCAAATGCGCGGTGCGTTGGGTCAGCAGCACATGCAGGCCATCGTCGCGCATCACCAGCGGCACCAGCACGGCGGCGGCAGTGGGCGCAGCCTGTGGGTTGAAGCGGCCGCCGTCGCCGGGGAACTCGGGCGTCCAGATCGGTGGGTCGCTGAAGCGCTGGCGCAAGGCCTGGGGCAGCAATCGGTCTCCGGGCACGGCCGGCAAATGGGCGTCGTTGCCGAGCACCGGGATGGTGTGGGGATCGAGGATGCGGGGGCGGGAGGGCATGGCGTGCCGATTGTCGGGCTTGGATTGAAAAAGCCGCCCGGAGGCGGCTTTTTCACGGCATGCGAGCCCAGCTTCTGCGGCGTGCGGCCAAGGCCGCGTCGCCGCGTCCACTCTTCGTCGCGCTGCGCGCGCCGAGGCGCCTGCGGCGCCAGGCTGAGCTCCGCTCAGCCGAGCTTCTCTTTGATCCGCGCCGATTTGCCCGAACGCTCACGCAAGTAGTACAGCTTGGCGCGGCGCACATCACCGCGGCGCTTGACTTCGATCGACGCGATCAGCGGGCTGTAGAGCTGGAACGTGCGCTCCACACCCTCGCCGCTGGAGATCTTGCGCACGATGAAGCTGCTGTTCAGGCTGCGGTTGCGCTTGGCAATCACCACGCCTTCGTAGGCCTGCAGCCGCTTGCGCGTGCCTTCCACAACATTCACGCTGACGATCACCGTGTCGCCCGGGGCAAAAGCCGGGATGGTCTTGTTCAATCGAGCAATTTCTTCTTGCTCCAGGGTGCGGATCAGGTCCACTGAGGTTCTCCAAGGTCGATCATGGCGGCGCTCAGACATTGGCCCGGCAGAGGATCGAAAAGCCTTTGATTATAGCTTGGGATCAACCGCGGCCTGGATGGCCGATTCACGCAGCAGCTTCTCGTCGGCCACCGACAAGCGGCCTGCGGCGCGCGCGGCAGCGATCAAGGCCGGCCGGCGCTGCGCCGTCAGCAGCAGCGATTGATCACGCCGCCAGCGCTCGATCTGCTGGTGGTGGCCGCTCAGCAGCACCGCTGGCACCGGCACGGCACCGGCAGCGGTGGCCAGCAGTTCGGGCCGGCTGTAGTGCGGACAATCCAGCAGGCCATCGGCCGAAAAGCTGTCTTGCTGGTGCGAGGCCTCGGTCAACACCCCGGGCTGCAGCCGCGCCACCGCATCCAGCAGCGCCAGCGCCGGCAGTTCACCGCCCGACAGCACAAAGTCCCCCAGGCTCAGCTCCAGCGTGACCTGGCTGTCGATGAAACGCTGGTCGATGCCCTCGTAACGGCCACACAGCAGCACCGCGCCGGCGCTGGCTGCGATCTGGGTCACCAACGCCTGGGTGAGGAGCGCGCCGGTGGGCGTGAAATGAACCACCGGCAGGTCTTGCGGCTGGGCATCGTTGCGCTGGTCCCGCACTGCGGCCAGCGCACGCTGCAGCGGCTCGGCCAGCATCACCATGCCGGGGCCACCGCCGTAAGGGCGGTCGTCCACCCGGCGGTAGGCATCGGCCGCAAAGTCGCGCAGCGGCCACAGCCGCACATCCACCTGGCCGGATTCAAACGCACGCCGGGTGATGCCCTGGCGCAGGTGCGGGCCAAACAACTCGGGGAACAGCGTGATGACGTCAAAGCGCATGGGCCGTGGCCGTCAGTAGTCCAGGCCCCAATCGACCGTGATGCGGCGCTGCGCCAGGCTGACCTCATCGATGAAGGCGGCGACAAACGGCACCAGACGCTCGTTGGCGTCCAGCGGCGCACCGTCCACCGCATCGGGCCGGCGGATGCGCAGCACGCTGTGGGCGCCGGTGTCGATGAGATCGGTGACCGTGCCCAGGGCCTCGCCCTGGCGGTTGAGCACGGCCAGGCCGATCAGGTCGATCCAGTAAAACTCGCCATCGCCTGCGGTGGGAAAGTGGGCGCGCGAGACAAAGACCCGGGCGCCTTGCAAAGCCTCGGCGGCATTGCGGTCGGGCAGCTCTAGCGCAGTGGCCACCAGGCTGTCGCCCTGCACCTTGCTTTGCGTGATGCGCAGCAAGGGCGGGAACGCAGTGACCCCAGGCTTGGCCACCAGCGCCTCGGGCGGCTGCAAAAACCAGCGCTTTGAGGCAAACAAGGCCTCGGGATCTTTCGAAAAGGGCTGCACCCGGATGCCGCCCTTGATGCCCCAGGCGCCCAGCACGCGGCCTACTTCGATCGCGTCGCCGGGAAAGGCGGTTTCGTCGCCCCGGTCAACAACCGCAATCGGCACTGCCTGGGTCATGTCAGCCGCCACCGGGCCGGATCAGGCTGCAGTGGGATGCGGATTCAGACCGCAGCGGCGGCAGCGGCCGGTGCCACTTGCGCCTTGGCGGCGGTGCCAACCAGGCGCTTGACGGTGGGCGACAACTGCGCGCCCACACCTTGCCAGTAACCCACGCGGTCCAGTGCCACACGCAGCGGCTGCTCGCCACCGGCGGCCATCGGGTTGTAAAACCCCAGGCGCTCCAGGTAGCGGCCATCGCGGCGCTCGCGCGAGTCGGCGACGACGATGTTGTAAAAAGGGCGCTTCTTGGCGCCGCCACGAGCGAGTCGAATGACGACCATGGTTATCTTCCAGTCAATCGTTGATGATGGGCTGGCCAAGCTGGCCCATCAGGGTTACCGGGCGCAGCGCAGGTTTGCAATTTGCAATTTGCCATGCACGCCACCTCGGCAGTGATTTGCGCTTGCTGCGCAAGTTCTTCTGGCGATGTTCCTTTGGCGCCGTGGAGTGGCAAGTGTCGCCACCCAGCGCCGCCGAAAACCCCACATTATAAACTGCGGCAGACCTGTGTGACCGGCCAGCGCTCAGGCGCTGCTGCAAGCCCCCTCTGACCACGCGCCCGCCTTGCCGCCAAAACCATGCCCAAGCCATGCCCAAACCCGCCCTGCTGATCCGCCCCAGCACACCCGAAGATCTGCCGGCCATCACCGCGATTTATGCCGACGCGGTGTTGCAAGGCACCGGCACTTTCGAGCTGGAGCCCCCCGACCTGGCCGAGATGGCACGCCGCCGCGACGATGTGCTGGCCAAGAGCCTGCCCTGGCTGGTGGCGCAAACGCGGGACGCAGCCGGCCGGGTGCTGGGCTACGCCTATGCCAACCACTTCCGGCCCCGCCCGGCCTACCGTTTCTGCCTGGAAGACTCGATTTACCTGCATGCCGATGCCCGTGGCCAGGGCGTGGGCCGCTTGCTGCTGACCGAGTTGGTGGGCCGCTGCGAAGCGGCCGGTGCACGGCAAATGCTGGCGGTGATCGGTGATGCGGCCAATACCGGCTCGATCGCCGTGCATGCGGCGCAGGGTTTTGAGCACACCGGCGTGCTGAAGGCCTCGGGCTGGAAGTTTGGCCGCTGGCTGGACGTGGTGCTGATGCAGCGCGCGCTGGGCCATGGCGCGGCGCAGCCGGCGCCGGCAGGCAACTGATCGCGCCCATTGACCGCCAAATCCAAGACCCTGGCCACCTGGTTGGCGCTGCTGCTGGGCAGCCTGGGCGCGCACCGCTTTTACCTGCACGGCCGGCGCGACCGCTGGGCCTGGCTGCACCCGCTGCCCACGTTGCTGGGTGCGGCCGGCGCGTTGCGCATGCACAACCTGGGGCAGGACGACCATGCCGCCTGGCTGCTGATCCCGCTGCTGGGGCTGATGCTGGCGATCGGCATGTTGGCGGCCATCATTTACGGCCTGACACCGGACGAGCGCTGGTCGGCCCGTTTTGCCGCTGATGGGGCCGTGCAGCACACCGGCTGGGGCCCGGTGATCGGCGTCGTGGTGGCGCTGCTGCTGGGCGGCACGGTGCTGATGGGCACGCTGGCGTTTGGTGGCCAGATGTTTTTTGAATACCAGGCGCAGCGCCCTGAATTGCGCGCAGCGTGTCGCCCAACCGCCCCGCTTTCCCCTTGTGGATCAACCGCTTGAAAGCAAAAAAGCCCTCGGCTCCGAGTGAAGCCGAGGGCATGCATTTGGTAGGCGGTAGAGGACTCGAACCTCCGACCCCCACCATGTCAAGGTGGTGCTCTAACCAGCTGAGCTAACCGCCTGGGGTCGCACGAATGGCCGATCAAAAGCCACTCCAAACAGCCTGGGACTATAACATCAGCCCGCAGCGCCTCCAGGGCAACTAGCGCCGCCGAGCGTGACGGACGCCCTGAACCTGGGCCACCTGGCGCAGCGCGGTGGCCAGCCGGTGTGCGTCCTGCACCTCCACGGTAAAGGTCATGTAGGCCGTGCTGCCGGCCGGGCCACGCACCGATTGGGTGTGCACGCCGGTGACGTTGATCTTGTCCTTGACAAACACCTCGCTGATGTCGCGCAGCAGGCCGGGCCGGTCGGCCGCCTCTACCAGCACGTCCACCGGGTAAGCGGCCTCGCGGCCGGTGGGCGCAGCGCCCCAGGCCACCGCGATCACCCGCTCGGGCTGCAGGCCGGCCATGTGGCGAAAGTTGCTGCAATGGCTGCGGTGGATGGCCTCACCCTTGCCGCGCGTGACATAACCGCCAATCGCATCGGGCGGTGCCGGCCGGCAGCAGCGCGCAAGCTGCGTCAACAGCGATTCCACCCCCACCACCAGCACACCACCCTCGGTGGCGCGGGTGCGCTTCAGCACGATGCCGGCGTCGGCATCGGCCACCGGCGCCACCGGGCGCAGCAAGGTCTCGATGTTGCGCAGCGAGAACTCGTCCTTGCCCACCACTTCAAACAAGGCATCGGCGCCCTTGAAGCCGAGCTGGGCCGCCAGGTCGTCCAGCTTGATGGCCGTGCGGCCCTCGCGTTGCAGCAGTTTTTCCACCAGCTCGCGGCCACGCGCCACCGTGCTGCTCAGTGCCTGCGCATTGAACCAGGCCCGCACCTTGGATTTGGAGCGTGGGCTTTTCAGGTACCCCAGCTCGGGGTTCAGCCAGTCCAGCGACGGCCCACCCTCCTTGGCTGCCACCACCTCCACGGTCTGGCCGTTGGCCAGTGCGGTGTTCAGCGGCAGCATCACGCCGTCGATGCGCGCGCCCCGGCAGCGGTGGCCCAGGTCGGTGTGCAGCGCGTAGGCAAAGTCCACCGGCGTGGCGCCAGCCGCCAGCTCGATCACCGTGGCTTGCGGCGTAAAAACGTAAATGCGGTCTTCAAACGATGGGCCCTGGCCCACGTAGTCACGCTCCCAGGCCAGCAACTGGCGCAGCACGGCCTTGCGCGCCTCGGCCACACGCTCTTCAAACTCGCCGGCGGCAATCACCCCGGCATAGCCCTTGGCACCGGCCTCTTTGTAGGCCCAGTGCGCGGCCACGCCGTGCTCGGCATGCTCGTGCATCTCGGCGGTGCGGATCTGCACCTCCACCGGCCGCTGGTCGTCCCCCAGCACCACCGTGTGCAGGCTTTGGTAGCCATTGGGCTTGGGGCGGGCGATGTAGTCGTCGTACTCGCCCGGCACTGCGCGATAGCGCTCATGCACGCTGGACAACGCGGCATAACAGGCCGGCACATCGGCCACGATCACGCGCAGCGCACGCATGTCAAACACTCGCTCCAGCGCCAGGCCCTTGCCGGCCATTTTTTTCCAGATGCTGTACAGGTGCTTGGGCCGGCCTTGCACCTGGGCGTCCAGGCCCACGCCGGCCAGCGCCTGCTGAAGCTGCTGGCGGGTCAACTCGACACCGGCTTCGCGCTGGCTGCGCTTTTCGGCCAGCAAACGGGCAAGCTGCTGGTAGTCGGCAGGCTGCAAAAAGCGGAAGGCCAGGTCTTCCATCTCCCACTTGATCTGCCAGATGCCCAGCCGGTTGGCCAGTGGCGCAAACACCTGCTGCGACTCTTGCGCAAGCAGCACCGGGCAGGCGTGTTTGGTGGCGGCGTACCAGCGCAGCGTCAGCTGCCGCGAGGCCAGCCGCAGCAACACCACCCGCAGATCGCGCGAAAACGCCAGCAGCATCTTGCGCACCCGCTCGGTCTGCTGGGCGCGCTGCTCGGCCTCCACCTGCGCCTCGCGCGCGGCACGCTGGATCTGCACCAGCTTGCGGGTGTGGGCCACCAGGCTGGCGTAGCTGGGGCCAAAGGCCTTGGCCACCACCTCCTCGGGGCGCTGCAAAAAATCGCCGGCATACACCAGGTAGGCCGCCGCACGCATCGCCGGGCCGGCGCCAATGCCGGCCAGGATGTCGGCCACGCCATCGGCATGGCCTAGCGCGTCTTCGCCGGTGTCGAGTTGGCGGCCGGCCAGCAGCGGCTCGGCAAAAGCCCGTGCACGCTGCAGCGCCGCGCTGTCGGCGTGCTCATCGTCGGCCAGCATCACGATCGCAGCGGCATCGGGCCGCTGCGCGGGGGCACCGGTTTTCATGCTGACAGCAAAAACTCCCGCAGCGCCTGGATCTGGTCGGCCTGCACCAGCGTGGGCGCATGGCCAACACCGGCAAATTCAACCAGCTTCGGTCTCGGGCCACGCTGCGTCATCGCCAGCGCGGTGGCGGGCGACAGCAAATCCGACTCTGCCCCCCGCAGCAACAGCGTGGGGCAGGTGATGCGGTCATAGCTTTGCCACAGCGCGGCCTCGCCGATCTGGGCCAGCTCGGGCGTGATCAACCGGAACGGCAGCGCAATCGCCGGGTCGTAATGGCTTTTGAACCCAGCACCGTCGGGCACAAGCTGCGGCCGGGTCAGCGCCAGCCACTGCTCGCGGCTGTGCGGGCCAAAGCCCTGGCTGATGGACCACAGCGCGTCGGCGGCCTCATCCTCGGTGGCCCAGTGCGCCGGCTGCCCCAGGTAGCTGCCAATGCGCTGCAGCGATACCGGCTCGAGCGTCGGGCCCACATCGTTGAGCACCAGCCTGGCCACCGGTGAGCCCGGCAGCGCCGCCAGCCCCAGGCCGATCAGCCCACCCATCGAGGTGCCCACCCAGTGCACGGTGCTGGCGTCCAGCCGCGCCAGCAGCGTGACCATGTCGGCCACATAGGCCGGGATGCTGTAGCCCATCGGGTCGACCAGCCAATCGCTGCGGCCACGCCCCACCACATCGGGGCAGACCACGCGGTACTCAGCGCACAGCGCCGCTGCCAGCGTGTCGAAATCACGGCCCTGGCGCGACAAGCCATGCGCGCACACCAGCACCCGGGGATTGCTTGGGTCGCCCCATTCGCAGTAGGCCATGTGGTGCAGGCCCTTGCTGTCCAGGCATTGAACCTGCTTGAGTCGGGGTTGGGTGGGCGCGGTTTGGGTGGACAGTGCATCAGGCATGGGGGGCTTCTCCTTGCCGATAATCATCGCAGCAACCACG
>JANOBL010000630.1:0-6117 GCA_031411635.1 Betaproteobacteria bacterium | reverse complement strand
ATCCTCGGGCCGCTCCTGGCGACTGCGCTGGCGGCGGCCTGGCTCTGGTGGGCCACGCCGCACGGTGGCTGGGGCGCGGCGCGCTCGGCGAGCTGGGCCAGCCTGCGGCCGGTGATGCTGCGCCACAAGGACTTCCCGCTGCTCAACACGCCGCATGCGTTTCTGGGCGCTTTGCAGGACAGCCTGGCGATCGGCTTGATCGCCGCCAGCTTAGGGCCGGCGGCGGCCGGTGCCTGGGGCCTGGCACTGCGTTACCTGAAAGCACCAGCCACCTTGGTGGGCGGCGCGGTGTCGCAGGCGCTGTACCCCCGGCTGGCCCAGATGGGCGGTCAAGGCAGCGGCGCCGGCGCAGGCGGCTGCACCCCCGCCAGCCGCGCGCTGGTGCTGCGCACGATGGGGATGCTGGCGCTGCTGGCGGCACCGCTGGTGGCCGCGCTGTGGTGGCTGGGGCCGGCGCTGTTCAGTTGGGCCTTTGGGCCGGACTGGGCGGCAGCCGGTGCACTGGCGCGTGCACTGGCGCTGTACATCGGCCTGCACTTTGTGGCTTCGCCACTGGGCGTGGTGACGCTGGCCTGGCAGGCCCAGGCCTGGGCGTTGAAGTTGGCACTGGTGGGGCAAAGCGTTTTTGTGCTGGCGCTGGCGCTGGGCCTGGCCTGGGGTGGTTTGGAGGGCGCGGGCTGGGCGGTGTCGCTGGCAATGGCGCTGTACTTTGGCTGGTACTTCAGCCGCTTGGCCACCTGGCCGCTGGTGGGCGGCCCATGATGCGTGGCGCCTGGCGAGGCTGGCTGAACCGCTGGCGCCGCCGCCTGGCACATGCGCTGCTGCACCGCATGGTGTTTGGCGAAACCTCGGCCGGCCGCCACCTGCCCAACACCCGCATCGCGCCGTCCACCTGCATTGAGTTTGAAGACCGGCTGCAGCTTGCCGACCATGTCTACATCGGCCCGTTCAACTTCATCGAGGCCAGTGGTGGCATCACCTTGGGCGAGGGCGTGCAGATCACCCACCATGTCAGCATCGTCACGCACAGCTCGCACCGGGCGCAGCGCTTGCTGGGCCGGGCCTATGCGGATTGGCCTGGGCCGCGCCCGGGCTGGGTGGCTGCGCCGGTGTGGGTTGGGCCTTACTGTTTTGTGGGCCCGCACAGCCTGATCGAGGCCGGTTGCCTGTTGGGCCGGGGTTGCATCGTGCGCGCCGGCAGCGTGCTGCGCGGTGACTTCCCCGAGTTCTCGGTGATCGCTGGCAACCCGGCCGTGGTGGTGGGCGATGCACGCGACGGTGATGCTCGCTGGCTGGCCGAGCACCCTGAGTTGCAGGCCCACTACCAGGCCTGGGCCGGGACATCCCCATGAGGCTGGTGCTGCTGGGCGACGGCGAGAGCCCGCATCTGTTGAAGTGGGCCCGTGCGCTGGCGCCGCAGGTGGAGCTGTGGGCCGCCTCGTCGCGCGGTTTTGCACCGGGTTTCGAAAACCTGGTGCCGGCCGCACGCCGGCTGGCGCTGCAGACCCAGCCCCACTTTGAAGGCGGCAATGCCGCGCTGTTGCGCCAGCTTCCCCGGTTGGCGCGCTGGCTGCGCAGCGTCAACGCCGACTGGATCCACGCCCATTACCTGACATCGCATGGCACGCTGGCCTGGCTGGCCACCACGCTGCTGGGCGCACCGGGCCGGCTGGTGGGCTCGGCCTGGGGATCGGACATCCTGGTGACGCCGCAGCGCAGTGCCCTGATGCGCTGGGTGATCCGCCGGGTGCTGCGTGCCTGTGCACTGGCTACCAGCGATTCACAGGCCATGAGCCAACGCATGCGCGAACTGGGCGCCGGTGAGCTGATGACGTTTCCGTTTGGCCTGGAAACCCTGCCGCCGCTGCCCGTACCAGCCCACAAGCAAGACCATGCTTTTTTTACCAACCGCGGGCTGGAGCCGATCTACGCACCGCAGCGGGTGCTTGGGCTGTTTGCCCGCATCGCCGAGCTGTGGCCCGATGCCACGCTGGTGATGGCCAACGACGGATCACTGCGCGCCGCGCTGGAACAGCAGGCGGCGGCGGCCGGCCAACAAGCCCGTGTGCGCTTTGTCGGCCGGCTGGATACGGCCGCGCAAGATGATTGTTATGCCAGTGCACGCTGGTACCTGAGCCTGCCACAGAGCGATTCGGTCTCGGTCTCGGTGCTGGAGGCGATGGCGCGGGGCTGCATCCCGATCTTGTCGGACCTGCCGGCCAACCACGAGTTGGTACGCAGCGGCGACAACGGCTGGGTGCTGGCGGGGCCGGCCTTGCCTGCCGACGATCAACTGCAAACGCTGCTGCAGGGCTTGTTGTCCCGGGCCGAGGCCATTGCCGCAGCCAACCACGCCTGGGTGGCCAAGCATGCGATGTTTGGCCGCGCTGTGGCAGAGTTTCTGGCCCGTCTGCGGGCGCTGCAAACCCAAGCCACAGCCGGCGCGGCATGAACATCCTCTACCTCAACCACTACGCTGGCTCACCCACGCTGGGCATGGAGTACCGGCCGTATTACCTGGCGCGGGAGTGGGTGCGGGCCGGCCACCGTGTGCAGATCGTGGCGGCCGATTTTTCGCATGTGCGTGCGCGTCAGCCGCGTGCCGGTGACGAGTTGATAGCCGGCATCCACTACCGCTGGCTCGCCACGCCGCCGTACCAGTGCAACGGCCTGGGCCGGGTCTGGAACATCTGGCGCTACCTGGCCCAGGTGTGGGCGTTGACGGCCACGTTGGTGGCCCAGGTCAAGCCTGATGTGGTGATCGCGTCCAGCACCTACCCGATGGACATCTGGGTGGCGCGCCGCATTGCCCGCCTGGCCGGCGCGCTGCTGGTGCACGAGGTGCATGATTTGTGGCCGCTGTCGCCGATCGAGCTGTCCGGCATGTCGCCGCGCCACCCGTTCATCCGCCTGTGCCAGTGGGCCGAGAACACCGCTTGCCGCGATGCCGACGTGGTGGTGTCCATGCTGCCCAAGGTGCAGGCCCACTTGGCCGCCCATGGGCTGGACCTGCGCAAGCTGCACATCGTGCCCAACGGCATCACGCTGGAAGAATGGCAGGGCACAGCACCGCCGCTGCGCGAAGACGTGGCGGCGGCCATCACCACCCAGCGCGCCGCCGGCCGCACCGTGGTGGGCCATGCTGGGGCCATGGGCCGGCCCAACGCGCTGGATGTGCTGCTGGACGCTGCCGCGCAGCTCCGGCGCGAGCCGATTGCGATCCTGCTGGTGGGCGACGGCCATGAGCGTCATCACCTGGCGCAGCGGGTGCAAGCCGAGGGCCTGCACCATGTGGCGCTGCTGCCACCGATCCCCAAGGCGCAGATCCCCGCGCTGCTGGCCGAGCTGGACATCGGCTACATCGGCTGGCAGCGGCAGCCGATTTACCGCTTTGGCATCGCCCCCAACAAGCTGATGGATTACATGATGGCCGGGCTGCCGGTGCTGCACAGCGTGGACGCCGGCAACGACCCGGTGGCCGAGAGTGGCTGCGGCCTGACCGTGCCGCCCGAATCGGCCGTGGCGGTGGCCGACGGGCTGCGCCTGCTGGCCGGTTTGTCCAGCGCCGAGCGCCAGGCCATGGGCGCACGCGGCCGGGCGTTTGTGCTGGCCCAACACACCTACCCGGTGCTGGCGCAGCGCTTTTTGGCCGCCATGCAGCGATGAGCGGCGAGCACCGGCCGGACGAAACAGCGGCGCTGGCCGAGCGCTACGCCCGGCGCGGTGCGGACGACCGCTACAGCCTGCTGCAGCCCGATGTGTGGCAGACCCTGCAAGAGCGCCAACGCGCGATGCTGCGGCTGTTTGTGCGCTTGGGCTATACCGATCTGTCGCGGCTGCGGGTGCTGGAGGTGGGTTGCGGCGCCGGTGGCAATTTGCTGGAGCTGCTGCGCCTGGGCTTTGCGCCCAGCCACCTGGCCGGCGCCGAGTTGCTGCCGCAGCGCCTGGCGTTGGCCCGCCAAGTGCTGCCTGCGGCGGTCACGCTGTGGGCCGGGGACGCCAGCGCACTGGACATCGCCGCCGGCAGCCAGCACATCGTGTTGCAGTCCACGGTGTTTTCGTCGCTGCTGGACGATGCGTTCCAACGGCAACTGGCCGACGCGATGTGGCGCTGGTGGCGCCGGGCGGTGGTGTGCTGTGGTACGACTTCACCGTCAACAACCCGCGCAACCCGGATGTGCGGGGCGTGCCGCTGGCCCGGGTGCAGGCCTTGTTTCCGCAGGCAAGCTTGACAGTGACCCGGCTGACCTTGGCACCGCCGATCGCGCGGCTGGTGTGCCGGCTGCACCCAGCCTTGTACCCGGTGTTCAATGCGCTGCCTTGGCTGCGCACGCATGTGCTGGTGTGGCTGGCCAAGCCGGTGGCTTAGGCCGCCTTGTCACTGGTCCGGGCTCATGCCTTCAAAAACCTGCGCCATCGGCACGCTGCAAGCGATGCTGGCGCATTCCAGCGTTTCGTCCTGGCTCATGTCGAACAGCACCCATTGACCCAGCTCGTTGCGCCGGAACGCGTCAATGCGCTTTGTTTCCGGATCGATCAGGATGTATTCCTGCAGCGAAACCAACCGGCGGTAGAGCGCAAACTTGGCGCTGCGGTCGTAGGCCTGGGTGCTGGGCGACAGCACTTCGATGATCTGCTTGGGTGAGCGCAGCGCCGATTCCGCCGCCAAATCCTGTTTGTCGCAGGTGACCATGACATCCGGGTAGAGAACAGCGTCATCGGCGATGCGCAGTTTCAACCCGGCAGCAAAGACCTGGCACGGCGAACCGTCCAACTGATTGCCAAGGTGCCGTACCAGGTTGGCGATGATGCGCTCATGGGTGCGCCGGCCGCCCACCATCGCAAACACCTCGCCCTGGTAGAACTCATTGCGGTCAGGCTGGACGTTTTCCCAGGCCAGATATTCTTCCAGTGACAACTTTTGCTGCGGCAACGCCATGGCAGCACCTCCGAAACGATAGTGTGGCCTTGTTCAGCCCAATTCAGCAGCGGCTGGAACCGGATTCAGGCGCTTGGTTCCAAGCCGTCGAAGACATCGGCCAGCAAGACCTTGCAGCCGATGCTGGCGCATTCCAGCGTCTCGTCCTGGCTCATGTCGAACAGCACCCATTGGCCCAGCTCATTGCGTCGAAAGGCATCGATGCGCCGGGTTTCCGGATCGATCAGGATGTATTCCTGCAGCGAATCCAGGCGCCGGTAGAGCGCAAACTTGGCGCTGCGGTCGTAGGCCTGGGTGCTGGGCGACAGCACTTCGATCACCAGCTTGGGCGACCGGAAAATCATCTCGGTGGCCAGATCGGCCTTGTCGCAGGTGACAAACAGATCCGGATAAAGTACGGTGTCGCCGGCGACCTGGACCTTCATCGATTCGGAAAAAACCTGGCACGGAGAACCCCGCACTTGCAGGTTCAGTTGCGTCGCCAGATTCAACACCACCCGCCCGTGGGTGCGCCGGCCGCCTGTCATCGCAAACACCTCACCCCGGTAGAACTCATTGCGGTCGGGCTGGACGTTTTCCCAAGCCAAATACTCTTCGAGCGACAACTTTTGCTGCGGCAAAGCCATGGCGCACCTCCTGGCCGACATTGTGGCCCAGCCACTTCCGGTCAGCCGGGCCCGCAGCGGCCGGTAAAATATCGGGCCTGGCTTGGAAGCGAGCCGCGTTAGCCGAGCCGGCGTCGGCCCGCTGCCCGCAGGGCAGCCCCCAAGAGCATGAATCCCCGAATGTCCCCGCCCGCAGACCTGCCCTTTTTGCCCTTTGCGCTGCCCGAGATCGGCGAAGACGACATTGCCGAGGTGGTGCACACCTTGCGCAGCGGCTGGATCACCACCGGCCCCAAGGCCAAGCGTTTCGAGGCCGATTTCAAGGCCTGGTTGGGCGACGGCGGCGACGATAGCGAAGGCCTGCACTGCATCGCCGTCAACTCGGCCACCGCCGGCCTGCACCTGGCGCTGGAGGCCATCGGCATCGCCCCCGGCGACGAGGTGATCACCACCACCCACACCTTTACCGCCACTGCCGAGGTGGTGCGCTACCTGGGTGCGGATGTCAAGCTGGTGGACATCGATCCGGCCACGCTCAACATCGATCCGGCCGCCATCGAAGCCGCGATCACA
>JANOBL010000629.1:0-7500 GCA_031411635.1 Betaproteobacteria bacterium | reverse complement strand
GCCTCGGGCGGCGGCAGCATCACGCTGGACGGCAGCACGCTGGACATCATCAACGGCGCCAGCGTCGGCGCGTCGGTGACCAGCACCGCCGGCACGCTGTCCAACAGCGCCGGCCTGGGCACGCTGACGGGCAGCCTGACGCTGTTGTCGGACAGCGTGCTGGACAGCCAGGGCACCGGCCTCGTGATCAGCGGGGTGATCAGCGGCACCGGCGCGGGCATCACCAAAACCGGCACCGGCCCGGTGACCTTGAGTGGCGCCAACAACTACAGCGGCGCCACGCTGATCCCGCAGGGCACGCTGGCGCTGGGCGCGGACAACGCGCTGCCCAGCCAGAGCGCTGTCACGGTGACCGGCGGCACGCTGGACCTGCGGCAATTCAACACCAGCGTGGCCGCGTTGAGCCTGGTCAGCGGCAGCATCCTGGGCAGTGGGCAATTGACCAGCGCGGCTGGTTTTGCGCTGCAAAGTGGATCGGTCAGCGCCGGGCTGGCCGGCAGCGGCGGCGTCAGCAAATCCAGCGCCGGCACGGTGACGCTGTCCGGCGCCAACAGCTACTCGGGCGCCACCACGGTGGCCGCCGGCCGGCTGGTGGCCGGCCATGCCAGCGCGCTGGGCAGCGTGGGCCAGGGCACCACGGTGGCCAGCGGCGCGGTGCTGGAGATCAACGATGTCAACCTGGGTGCCGAGCCACTGCAGCTTGCCGGCAGCGGCAGCGGCGACGGTGCACTGCTGGGCACCGGCGCCAATGCGGCGCTGGGCGGCAGCGTGAGCTTGACCGCCGATGCCACGGTGGGTGGCAGTGGCAACCTGCGGCTGGGCGGGGTGATCGGCGATGGTGGCGCCAGCCTGGGCTTGACCAAGGCCGGCGCCGGCACGCTGAGCCTGGCTGCCGCCAACACCTACCGCGGCGCAACCCAGGTGGGCGCCGGCACGCTGGCACTGGGCACCACCAACGCGGTGGCCAGCAGCAGCGCGGTGGTGGTGGGTGGTGGCACGCTGGACATCGGCAGCTTCAGCAACCAGGTGACTGCGCTGCAATTGATCAGCGGCACGGTGGCCGGCAGCAGCGGCGTGTTGAGCAGCACGGCCGACGTGGACGCCCGCAGCGGCAGCATCGGCGCGGTGTTGGGCGGCGCGGCGGGGCTGGTGAAGACCGGGGCGGGCACGGTCACGCTGAGCGCCAGCAATACCTTCAGCGGCCTGACCAGTGTGAACGAGGGCGTTTTGCTGCTGGGCACCAACAACGCGCTGACCAGCCCGCTGACAGTGAACGCCGGCACGCTGGACCTGGGCGTCTTCAGCAGCACCGTCAGCGCGGTGACCCTGGCCGGCGGCAGCATCGCCGGCAGCAGCGGCGTGCTGGCCAGCCGCAGTGATTTTGACCTGCGCAGCGGCAGCGTCACTGCCGCATTGGGCGGCGCGGTGGGCCTGCGCAAAACCGGCAACGGCAGCGTCACGCTGAGTGCAGCCAACCGCTACAGCGGTGCCACCCAGGTGCAACAAGGCAGCCTGCTGCTGAGCGCCGCCGAGCGCCTGCCCGACACCACGGCGCTGCAAGTGGCCACCGGTGCCACGCTGCGGCTGGGCGGCGATGAAACCGTGGCCAGCGCGGCGATCGCCGGCGCGGTGGACGGCGGCCAGCGCCTGATTGCTGCCACCTACGCGCTGAACAACGCCGCCATCGAGACCGGCCTGGGTGGGGGCACGCTGACATCGGTCGGCAACAGCACGCTCAACGGCCTGGCGGCAGTGAGCAGCGTGACCGTCAACACCGGCACCTTGGCGCTGGGCAGCGCCGGCCGGCTGGCCGCAAGCCCCACGCTGAGCTTGGCCAATGGCGCCACGCTGGCGCTGGGTGGCGACGAGACGGTGGGTGCCTTCAGTGGCCGTGGCAATGTGGCCTTGGGCACCGCCACCTTGCGGGTGGACAGCGCAGCGTCCACCAGCTTTGATGGCCAATTGACCGGCAGTGGCGGGCTGACCAAGCAGGGCACAGGCACGCTGACGCTGACCGCCGCCCAAACCTACGCCGGCAGCACCAGCGTGCTGGCCGGCAAGCTGCTGCTGCCATCCCCCGAGCGCCTGCCCGACAACGCGCCGCTGCTGGTGGCCAGCGGCGCCACGCTGCTGATCACCGGCAGCGAGACCGTGGGCGGCCTGCGCCTGGGCGGCACGCTGGACGGCACGGCGGCGGGCATCGGCACGCTCAACGCGCCCAGCTATGCGCTGGAGGGTGGCACGGCCATGATCAACCTGGGCGCCGGTGCATTGACCTCGTCGGGCAGCAGCCGCTTGTCAGGCACCAGCGCTGCCACCACCGTGGCGGTAACCCACGGCGTGCTGGATTTGAGCAGCGCGCAGCGCCTGGCCAACAGCGCGACTGTGAACGTGACCACTGGCGCCACGCTGCGTTTGAACGGCGACCAAACCCTGGGCAGCATCAACCTGGGCGGCACCTTGACCGGCCTGGGCACCTTGTCGGCCACCAGCTATGCCTTGAACAGCGGCAGCACCGTGAACCTGCCGCTGGGCAGCGGCACGCTGGATGTGACCGGCAGCAGCACGCTGAACACCGTGACCGGTGCCACCAATGTGAACATCAATGGCGGCACCTTGACGGTGGGCAGCAACGGCGATCTGGCCGACAACGCCACGGTGTTTGTGCAAGCCAATGCCACGCTGGCAGTGACCACGCCGCAGACCATCGGCAGCCTGGGGCTGGACGGCGCGCTGACTGGCAACGGCACGCTCAGCGCCAGCAGCGTGACCAGCAGCGGCACCGCGGCCACGGTGCTGACCACGCTGCAAGTGGCCGACGCGGTGACGGTGGCCAGCGGCCAGTTGACGGTGGGCAATGGCGCCACCAGCGGCTCGCTGAGCGCGGCCAGCACCACGGTGGCCGGTGGCGCCACCTTGGCCTTCAACCGCAGCGACCAGATTGCCGTGGGCACGGTGGCCGGTGCCGGCACCTTGCGCCAGGCCGGCAGCGGCACGGTGCAGCTCACCGGCAGCGCGGCCAGCATCAGCAGCTTGGAGGTGACCGCCGGCAACCTGGCGCTGGCCGGTGGCGCCAACCAGGGCAGCCAGATCAACGATGCCGCCAACGTGCGCATCAGCCAGGGCGCCACCCTGACCTTGGGCAGCGCTGGCGAGAGCGTGGCCTCGCTGACCCTGGCCGGCCGCCTGGCCGGCAGCGGCAACACACTGACCGCCAACAGCTATGCGCTGACCGGCGGTGTGGCCGATGCCAACCTGGGCGCCGGCAACCTGACCAACTCGGCCGGCAGCAGCGTGCTGAACGGCAGCGCGGCGGTGACCTCGGTCACCGTGACCGGCGGCTCGCTGGCGGTGGCCAACGGCAATGCGCTGGTGGCACGGCCGGGCCTGAGCGTGTTGCCCGGCGCGGTGCTGAGCTTGACCGGCAACCAGGTGGTGGGCGCCGTCAGCAATGCCGGCAGCCTGACCACCGGCGCGGCGCTGAGCGCCAGCACGGTGGACTCGGCCGGCGCGATGACCCTGGGCGGCAGCATCACCAGCAGCGGCAACCAGACTTACGGCGGTGCGCTGAAAGCGGCCGATGCCAGCATCCGGCCGGTGCTGGTGGCCGGTGGCGACATCGTGGCGCTGAACCCGGGCAACGATTTCAGCAGCGTGCCGCTGGCGGTGCAGGCACGCTCGGTGCAGCTCTTCGGCGGCGCCCGGGCGCTGACCGTTGGCGCACTGACGCTCAGTGGTGGCAGCTCGCTGCTCAGCGCCGGTGGGCCGATCAGCCTGACCGGCGCGGTGGCGCTCAGCGCCGGCAGCCTGGCGCTGGAATCATCGGCCGCCGCCAGCGATGGTGCAGCGGCGCTCAACCCCTCGGGCAGCGCCGCACTGTTGCCCGACCCGGCCAATGGCGCGGCCAGCGGCACCCGGCTGCTGTACGCCGCACCGGTGATCAGCCAGGCCGCCGATGCGGCGATCAACACCGCCACCGGCAGCGTGCTGCGGCTGCGCGCCCCGGGCGCGGGTGCGATCGATTTAAGCGCCGCTGGCAACCAGATCAACGGCACGGTCAGCGCGGTCAGCGGGCCGGCGGACACGCCATTTGTGCTGCAGGCCGGCGCCGCCACCGCCAGGCTGAGCCGGATCACCATCAGCGCCGA
This sequence comes from Betaproteobacteria bacterium, assembly GCA_031411635.1. Taxonomy (GTDB): domain Bacteria; phylum Pseudomonadota; class Gammaproteobacteria; order Burkholderiales; family Burkholderiaceae_C; genus Pseudaquabacterium. Next base: position 3,352 of record JANOBL010000629.1, on the reverse strand, counting down.
TGCTTTGCATCTGGTGGCCGACAGCGCCAGCGCCACATCGGCCGGCGGCAGTGATGTGCGCCAGGCCTTGGCAAGCCAGCTTGCCGGCCCGGCGGCCACCACCGGCAGCGACGCCCTGCGCGCCGATGTGATCCAGCTCGCGGCCCGGTCCATCACCGCCGAGCCCGGTGCGGTGATCCGCGCCCGGCTGCCCTACAGCATCAACCAGGGCCCGAACAGCTCTTTGCCCGCACTGGTGATCGACACCGGGCCGGCGTCCGCCGGCAATGCGGCGGTGTTTGGCACGGCAGACCAACCCTTGTCATTGGCGATCGGCAATTCGATCCTGGGCATCGGTGGGCTGTACCTGTCGGTGCTGCCCGATCCCAAGGACGGCGGTGCCGCCGGCCGCCGCATCTACCTGGCCTGCACCGATTGCAGCAACACCCCGGTGTACCAGTTTGGCGGTGATGCGCTGGGTGTGCTGGCCTACTTCAACGGCACGGTGCTGGGCAACCCGCCGCAATCGGCCAGCGCGATCAACAACAACACCACCTTGCTGGAAAACGCACGCCGCGGGCTGTTCGAAAGCGCGGTGCGCACCGAAAACGTGGCGCCCCGGCTGCGCGCCGGTGTCATCGCCGAGGTGGGCAAAGGCCGCTCGGCCACCGAGGGCACGGGCGGCGCACGCCGGCCCGGCCAATGCGAGATGGCCGACGACGCACTGGCCTGCGCTGCAGCGCCACCGGTGCGCTGACGGCGGGGCATGGAGGCATCGGCGGGGCAATGCCACACTGCGGCCCATGCCAATGCGCCGCCGCCTGCTCACCCAGGGCCTTCTGGGCAGCCTGGCCGCGCCCACGTTCACCCCGTTCATCCGCCACGCCCACGCTGCCGATGTGCCACGCTTTGCGCTGGGTGTGGCATCGGGCATGCCGCAGCCGCAGCGGCTGGTGCTGTGGACCCGGCTGACCGGCATCGACCTGCCCGCACGCGCCGAGGTGCAGTGGCAGCTTGCGCATGACGAGGCCTTTACCCGCCTTGCCACGCAAGGCACTGAAACCGCCGATGCCGCCTGGGCCCACAGCGTGCATGCCGAGCCTGCCGATCTGGCGCCTGGCCGCTGGTACTTCTACCGCTTTACCGCGCTGGGCCAACAAAGCGCTGTGGGCCGCACCCGCACCGCCCCAGCCCCCGATGCCGCCGCCACGCTGCAAGCGGCGATCGCAAGTTGCCAGCGCTGGGACCACGGTGAATGGGCGGCCTGGCGCCACATCGCCGCGCGTGAGCTGGACCTGGTGATGTTTGTCGGCGACTACATCTACGAATATCCAACGCCCAAACACGAGCTGAGCAGCCGGCGTGCGCACGAAGGCGGTTTGATCCGCACGCTGGACCAATACCGCGCCCGCTATGCCCAGTACAAGAGCGATCCGGCGCTGCAGGCCGCGCATGCGGCCTGCCCGTGGCTGCTGGTCTGGGACGACCACGAGGTGGAAAACGACTACGCCAACCAGCGTGGCCAGACCCTGCAAGGCCCAGCGCTGCTGCGCCTGCGCGCCGCCGCCTACCAAGCCTGGTGGGAGCACCAGCCGGTGCCCCAGGCAATGCGGCCGGTGGGGCCCGATGCACGCATCTACCACCGGCTGGACTGGGGCAGCCTGGCGCGCATCCATGCGCTGGACGACCGCCAGTACCGCGATCCGCAGGCCTGTTTGCCGATGCTGCGCACGGGGGGGTCCAGCGAGGTTGACGCCGCCGATTGCGCCGACCTGCAAGACCCAAAGCGCACGCTGCTGGGTGCGGCGCAAGAGCGCTGGCTGCAAGACGGCTGGGACAGCAGCCGGCCCTGGAACCTGCTGGCCCAGCAGACGCTGATGGCGCGCCGGTCCCAAACCCCGGTGACCGGCCAAGGCACCGGCCGCTACACCAGCGACGGCTGGGACGGCTACCCCGCCGCCCGGGCGCGTTTGCTGGACGGCGTGGCCGCGCGTGATCTGCGCGGCGTGGTGGTGCTGGGTGGTGATGTGCATGCGTTTTACGTGGCCGACCTGAAAGCCGACTTTGGCGATGCCAAGGCCCCGGTGCTGGCCAGCGAGTTTTGCGGCACGTCGATCAGCAGCCGGGGCACGGCGCAAGCCAGCACCGATGCGCTGCTGCCGCACAACCCGCATCTGCACCTGGGCCGGTCCGACCAGCGCGGTTACCTCGCGATCAGCGTGGATGCGCAACACCTGCAAGCCGAGTTGATGGTGGTGCAGCGGCCGCAGGATGTGTTCAGCCCGGTGGACCTGGCAGCGCGCTTTGTGGTGGACATGCGCCAGCCCGGGCCGCAGCGCGCCTGAACCCCACCCCGCAATGCAAGCCATCCTCGCCGTCACCGTGCCGTTTTTTGCGCTGGTGCTGGCCGGCTGGCTGGCGGCGCGCCAAGGCGTGTTGCCCGAATCGGCGATCCCCGGGCTGAACACCTGTGTGCTGTATTTTTCGCTGCCCTGTCTGCTGCTGCGCTTTGGCATGGGCACGCCGGTGCTGGAGCTGTTGAACCCCAGCGTGCTGCTGTACCTGCTGTGTGCGCTGCTGATCGTGGCTTTCACGGTCAAGGTGTCGCTCAATTCAGAAGTTGGGTTGAAGGACGCCGCTTTTGGCGCGCTGGTGGCGGCGTTTCCCAACACCGGCTTCATGGGCGTACCGCTGCTGGTGGCCTTGCTGGTGCCGGCGGCGGCCGGACCGGTGAGCTGCTGTGTGCTGGCCGATCTGTTTTTCACCAGCTCGCTGTGCATTGCTTTGTCCCAGTTGCAAGGTGCCGGCCAGCACGGCGCACGCGCGGCGGCGCAGCGCGCGCTGCGCGGTGCGCTGTCCAACCCGCTGCCCTGGGCGATCACACGGGGCGCCGTGCTGTCGGCCTTGCAACTGCGTTTGCTGGGACCGGTGGACACGGTGGTGCACATGCTGGCCGATTCGGCCAGTCCGGTGGCGCTGTTCACGATCGGCGCCATGCTGTGGCGCGCCGGCCGGCATGCGCACAACCGCACCGCACTGCGCAACTACCTGCCGGTGGCGCTGATCAAATTGTTTGTGCACCTGCTGCCGGTGCTGGGCCTGGGCACGGCGGCGCGGGCGCTGGGCGCGCCGCTGACGGGGTTTCAGTTGATGGTGCTGACCTTGGCCGCCGCCCTGCCCAGTGCCAGCAATGTGTCGCTGCTGACCGAGCGCTATGGCGCCGATTCGGGCCGCTTGGCACGCATCATCATGACCAGCACGGTGCTGGCGTTTGTCAGCTTCTCGGTGCTGGCTTGGGCGTTTGGGGCGCAGGTTAAAAGTTGACGCGCGCGGCGCGCTGCTTGCTCCTTCCCCCTGCCAGGGGGAAGGTTGG
>JANOBL010000628.1:0-10060 GCA_031411635.1 Betaproteobacteria bacterium | reverse complement strand
TCGCAGCGGCGAAACGTATCGATTCGAGCGAACTGGCACCGCCCCCCCATGCCGTGACCATCGGCGGCAAGCGCCAGGCGGTGTCGAGGACCTCGCGGCCGAACTGGATTGCCGGCAGCGTCGGCAGCACCACGTCTGTGTTCAGCCATTCGAAGACTGCCGGCAGTTCCTGCCAGAACTCATCAAACGGCGGACACACGGGCAGTTGGTGCGCCAGCATCTGCTCCCATTCCACCTCGATGGCCACGCGCTCGGGACGGTCACTCAGTGCTGCGAATGTGGGGACGGGGATGCCCTTGAACTCACACTTTCGCGCCAGTGTGCTGCGCACCACGGCGCGATCAGGCTGCAGGTCCTGCCGGCGATAGAGGTGAACTACATCGTAGAGGTCCCGCGGACGTTGTCGCTCGGCGAGCGCGCGCATCTTCTCGGCGAATACCTCCTCGAACGGATAGCAGAGCACGCGGATGCCGCCGTCGGGCACGTCTGTGTACGGGTGATGCACGGGGCGCGGCACGGGGTCGAGCACCAGCCCCTCATCGGACGCGAGGTCAAGCTTGCTGCGTGGCGGATCGCCGGCTCGGCCAAGCGGACCACGATAGCCGACGCGCCCTTGGGCCGATTGGCTGCCGCGCGGGTTCGTGAAGACCTCGAACTTGCGCGCCTCCGGCGGGAGCTGGAGGCCCGATGCGTCGTAGACCCAATCGGCGATCTCCTCGAAGACCCCAGCGAGGAAAGCTTCGTCCAAGTGCTCGGCATCCTTCAGGGTGAAGTCGAGGTCCTCGGAGAACCGGTACGTTTCGAAGTAGCACTTCTTGAGGCAAGTCCCGCCCTTGAACACCCAGCTCCGGCCGATCTCCGGATGCGCGGCGATCCCGGCCAGGAACCAGCCCAGCGCATAGTCCTTCTCGACGTTATGGGCCTGCAATTGCAGCTCGGCTGCAAGGGCCATCAGTTCCTGCTTCGGGATCACGCGTGTGCCTTCCCAGAAAACCTTCGCGCTGTGCGCTCCGGTGTGGCCCTTGGGAGCGGCCCGGCCGGCTCACGCAGTTCGCCGGCGGGCACCCAGACGCGCCATGCCGTCACGAGACGGTCTGCCGGCAATGCGGGGTCGAGCTTCGCGTAGCCGGCAGTGAGGCACGCTCGACACGACTCGATGAGTGCCGCTTGGTCGGGATGGTCGCGCTGAAGGAGGAAGCCAAGCCGCTTGTAGACCGCGCCGTTGCCGATCTTGGCGGCATAGCCGGCGATCTTTGCGGCCTCTTTGGGTTGGTCGTGGAAGAGGCTCGCGAGCATCTCCGCCACACTGCGAATGCCACCGCCCAGCGCGGGGTCGGCCAGCATGTCGATCAGCGTGCGAGCAGGGTCCGATACCTGGACGCGGGTGCCGCCGCGCCAGACGGTCTTCATACCGATGAATTGCGCCAATGCCACCGTGTGGAGTTCGAAGCGGGCCTTGCGCAGCACAAGCTGCCGCTCGCGCGGGCGTGTGGCTGTCATCACGCAGATCGAACGGAAGAGTTGCTCGGTGAGCCCCCAATGCTCGGCGGCTGACCACCCACCGACGTAGCACGGCGCAAATATCGTTGCGGCGACAGACCATGCATCGTCCAATGCAACATCGGCCGACTCTGACTCGATGGGCACAGGGACGTATGCGCCGCGCCGAACACGTGCGAGCCACCCCGATCTCGACCACGCGGCAAGACGGCGAGCAGCGACATCCGGCGTCAGCCCGAGGGCGGCGGCGGCATGGGTTGGCGTCACGATGGGTGGGCTGTCGCGCAGCAGTTTGCTCAACTGGCTGCGAGACGTCGCGCTAAGGCCTGCAGGTCGCATGCGCTATATCTTAAGCGAAAGAACGTCATCGAAAATGATGTTTCTACGCTCCGTTTATAGTTTCTTCGGGCTGTTGGCGCCACTGACCGGGGCCGCAGCTGGATCAACGGGCTGCTGACCAAATTGCCCCTTCAAGCGACTACACGGCTATCAGGCTGCGGCCTGCTGCCCGAAATGTATCGACGAAATGTCCGACGAGACGATTCCGGCAGGTCGGCAGACGCAGCGCCGAACTTGGCCGGAATCGTGGAACACGAGCATGGCTTGCGGAGGCCGCTACTTCACCCGCCGCAGAAGCGGTCGCTGGACCTCATGGCCCTTCACGATGTCGAGGGCACGGTCGACCTGCGCTCGTATGCGGCACCGCCAGGCGAGGCGTGCTGCCACCATCAACGGCGCATACAGCATCGCCATCAGCGCGCTGACCAGCAGTGCCGGCCATGCCGAAAACACGAAGCCCCCGATGCTGGCCATCGACAGCGCCGCAACGGCAGCGGCATCGCATCGCCGCCAGAGCAACGGCGGATCGGTTCGAACGTAGTTCACCTGCTTTCCCGTGGATGCGTTGTAGACCCCGACGAGCCGCTCGCCCAGCAGCAGCGCTGTCACCTGGTGACCGCGCCGGGCCGGCATTTCGCGACTGTGCACGATGAGCTCGACGTCTCGACCGCCCGCCGCAGACACCCAGAGTTCGCGCCTCTCGCGCGCTGGATACCGTTCGCACCAACGCATCGGAACGTTGATGTACCGATGAACCTCGACCGGTTGGCCGCTGACTGACCAAAACTTGCGCATGCGGGGCTCCTTGTGTTTGCCCCGTCAACGTCGCATTCATCACGGTTGCGTCAACCCCCGGCGTTTGCCCGCGAGCACGGTTTTGATCGGAGTTTCGGGGCAATTGGCGAAGCCGCTGACACTCGGCTGCCACCACAACACGACTTCAGCGCGAGCGCCACGGAAGCGCCGATCTGTGGCCCGATGCATCCCGCGCTCCGTCACTGCATCGCGACCGCAGTTGAAATCCAGTGGCACGCGCCGGGTTGGGCTTGCGATGCTGCTTCGACCCGCGACATCCTCGATCCCGACCAGAGGCCAAGTTCACTCTCGTCAACCCCCGGCACAGCGTGCTCGCCGCTGTCGATCACGAAATGAAGCCACATCAAGCGCCGATGCAACGCCACCCAAAATGCCCCGCGAATCGAGCCATTTGACGCCGCGCTGAAGAACTGATCCATCGAAGGCAGCAGGCTCGACCTGGCTGCCGATGCCGCTTCGGCCCTTGAGGCCGGAGGCATCAAAACCCCGTGTGTCGCGGAAACCCGCGCACGGGCGGATCAACCCGTTTCATTTTTAAGGACGACCGAGCCAGCCCGCGGCGACTGCCGTTGCACGGGCGGACGCAACCCTGGGTAGGTGCAGCGACGCCGTGGTCGCGTGCTGCGCCGAAATGTTCTGACCACTGTTTGGCTGGACGACGGAATCCGCCTCACCAAACAACGCTATCGATTCCATGTTCAACCAGTGCATGCCGTGCGGGCGGCGCGCATTCACTTTGGAGAAGGCCATGCCTCAGACAGCCATCAAATCGTCTCCGTCTCACCGCGCGCCGCCACCCGGACGCGCCACCCGCCAGTCGACACGCCCGCGAGACTGGTCAGGGCTGACCGAGCGCGAAATCTGACTCGCTACCGACCTAGCCGTGCGAACCCCATGCATGTCCTGGAGGTGCTGCTCAAGCTGCACAACCAGGAGCACACCGCGCGGATGAAGACCGTCTCGCACAAGACCCGACAGGAGCGAGCCGACTTCCTGCGACGCTTCTTCCGCGATCTGCACAAGCGAGCGGGCTTCAAGCAGTTGCCTGACCCGCGCAACCTTGGGAACAGGCACATTCATGCGATGGTGCAGGTGTGGCGCGAGGACAAGCTGAAGCCCGCCACCATCCAGACTTACCTCAGCTTTCTGCGAGGCCTGGCCAAGTGGCTGGGCAAGAACGGCTTCGTTCGCGGCCCAGCGCACTATGGCCTGGAGATCGACGAGTACCAGCGTCACGAGGCCGCCGAGCGGGACAAGAGTTGGACCGCGCAAGGGGTGGACATCGAGGCGCTCATCGAGAAGGTCTGCGCCTATGACCCCTACGTCGGGGCGTCACTGCTATTGATCAGAGCGTTCGGTCTGCGCCGCAAGGAATCGGTGATGCTGCGGCCGAACGGCTGCATCGTGCCCTTCGAGTCGACCGACCTCCAGGAAGACGGGAAGCAGGCGGATCGTTATGTGTGGATCAGGCAGGGGGCGAAGAATGGCCGCCAGCGTTTCGTGCCGCTGAACACGCCGCAGCGTGTTGCAGCCATCGAGTACGCGCGGACGGTGGCCGTTGGACCTGAAGCGCACTTGGGCAATCCGAGCCACGACCTCAAGAGGAATCTGCGGCATTTCGGCTACACGGTGGCGAAGTTCGGCATCACTGGGCGCAAGCTCGGTGTGACCGCGCATGGCCTTCGGCACGAAGCGTTGATCTACGAGTTCGTGGCGCAAACGGGGCAACAGCCTCCGGTGCGAGGTGGTGTCGAGCTTCCCGCCGCGGCCGAGGAGTCCGCGAGGTTGGCCGTTTCCCGGTTGGTGGGGCACTCGCGCAAACGCGCCTCCAGTGCTTGCTTAGGCGCCGTGCTGAACCGTCGCGTCACCAGGTCATCGACGACCGACGTGCCCACTGACGAATCGGCACCGCAATGAAACGGCCTGGCGGCTTCAGCCTTGTTCGACCTTGGCTGAAGTAGCCACGCCATCGAGCCAGTCCGCCCGCGCCTGCATCATGACCCGGCGCTCCGCCAAGTGATCGGCGTGGTTGTAGGCCGCCTTAGCGCGGTTACGCCCGACGTGGGCAAGCTGTAGCTCGATAAAATCGGATCGGACGCCCATCTCGTGCAGGCGCGTCGACGCGGTCGCCCGAAATTCGTGGGCCGTTACCTCGCCGGTGCCGTAGCCCATACTTTCCAGCGCGCGATTCACGGTGGTCGCGGCCATCACGTCGTTCGGGCGCCGGTTGTTGGGGAACAGCCAGCGGCCGGCGCCGGTGATTTGCTGCAGCTCGGTGAGTAGCTCGACCGTCTGGCGCGCCAATGGCACGATGTGTAGGCGGCGCATCTTCATCTTCTCGGGCGGGATGCGCCATTCGGCGGCGGCCACATTGATATCGGACCACTCCGCCTTTCGCATCTCGACCGTTCGCACGAACGTGAGCAACAGCAAGCGCAGCGCGAGCACGGTGATGCGGTGCCCGCCGTACCGATCGAGCTTGCGAACGAACACGGCGACTTCTTCGCCCTCCATCGGCCTGCTGTAATTGACCGGCGGTCGGATGAAGGCGCCGCGCAGTGCTGCAGCCGGGTCATGGTCAGCACGCAGCGTCGCGACGGCATAGCGAAAGACCGCGGAGCACCACTGCCGCAGGTTGAGGGCACCGTCTCCGCGCCCCGCTTGGATGCCCGGTCGAGGATGGCCAGCACGTCGGCCGCGGTCACCGACCGAATGGGAAGGCGCCCGATGCGCGGGCAGATGTCGTTCTTCATGCCTCGCTGGATTTGAAGCAGGTAGTACGGCGCCCACCGGCTACGCTTCTTCGCGATCCACTCTTCGGCAATGGCCTTGACCTCGGGCCCGGTGCTGTTCACTCAATCCGCAGGCCCGGCCTTGAACCGCGCTGCCCAGGCCTCGACCGGCATGAAGCCCGGATCGGTGCGGCAGATCGCCTCGGTCTCGGCCCAGATCTCGGCGTCGGGCTTCTCCAGGTCGAGTGGGTCGCCGTGCGGCTGCGGCACGTACCACGGCGTGTCCAAATAGACCTCGACGGTGTTGTCTTCGGGGTCGGCAAAGTAGATCGACAACGCGTTGCCGTGGTTCATGCCGCGCATCTGCGTGGCGCCGCCTTCCAGCGCCAGGCGGCGCACACGGCGCAGATCGTCGATGGCGTCGATCTTGAACGACATCTGCATCACGGTGCTTGGCACGTCGGGCGGCCGCCCACCGGCCAGCACCAACTGGTGGTGCTGGCCCGGCGAGCCGCTCAGAAAGTGAAGCCGCACCTTGAAGTTGCGGCCCACCCCCTGGTCGGTGAGCTGCAGCCCGAAAACCTGGGTGTAAAAGCGCGTCATCGCGTCGATGTCGCGCACAAAGATGCCAAAGTGCGATAGCTGGGGCTGGTTGGTCATGGCCGGGGGTCTCCTCAAGGGCGCAAGACGAGCTTGCCCATGAAGGCGGCATCGTCCAGAAGCTGATGTGCGCGGCGCGCGTCGGCCAGCGGCAGCACGGTGTTTGGGGGTGAGCGCAGCACGCCGCTGGCCAGCGCGCTGATTGCGGCTTGCATCAGCGCCCTGCGTTGCACTGGGTCGGCGTCAAAGCTGTGCATCGAGAAAGTGCGCACCGCCAGGCTGCGGGCCAGCAATCGACGCAGTTCGGCAAACACATCGGATGATGGTGGTCCACCAACGATGTTGTAGGACACCGCCAGCCCCAGCGGCGCCAGCGCCTGCAGGCAGGCGATGAACAGCGGCCCGCCAACCGGATCGACCGCCAGGTCCACGCCGTGGCCACCGGTCAGTGCCTTGACCTGGTCTGCCAGGTCCGGGGCCTTCGGGTCCAGCGCCGCATCGGCGCCGTTTTGCAGCACAAAGTTGCGCTTGGCATCGCTGCTGGCGGTGGTGATGACCTTCAGGCCACGCGCCCGCGCGGTTTGCACCATCGCCGATGCCACACCACCGGCCGCAGCGGTGAGCAGCACCGAGCGCGGTGGCGCCACGCCGCCGCAGCCAAACAGCAGTGCCTGCGCAAGCTGGAAGTTTGGCAAGCTCACCGCGTCGTCAAAGTTGATCTCGTCGGGCAGCGCATACAGCGCATCGGCTGGTGCACAAGCGTATTCGGCATAACCGCCGCCGCGCTGCGGCAGCTCACGCGCGCTCAGCAGCACGCGGTCGCCCACCGCAACATCAGCCACACCGGGGCCAATCGCGTCGACGATGCCGGCGACCTCGTTGCCGGGGATGGCCGGCAGTGGTGGCATCCATTTGTAGCTGCCGCTGCGCAGCAGCACATCGGGCCGGCCAACGCCGATGGCAAACGCCCTGACACGCGCCTGGCCCGGCCCCGGCTCGGGCTGCGGCAGGTCCACCAGGTCCAACGCTTCCACGCCGCCGGGCGTGTGGACGACAACGGCTTTCATCGCTGCCCGTCGTGGACCTGGACCTGGTCCTTGCGCAGGCCGCCAAGGCGTGAATGCACACGGCCGCCATCGGCCATCACCAGCGCGTAGACGATCTCGTCGGGCCGTGGGCCATCCTGCACACCAACCTCCATGCTGTTGAAGTGGCTGCGCACATAGGCCGCATGGATGTAGTGCAACGGCACCATCAGCCGGTAGCCGGCATTGGCCACCGCCTTGGCTGCGGGCACGATGGCCTTGGGATCCCCCAGCACCGAGCGCATGGCCCAGCCGCCGGCCTCGTGCCAGACGGCGCCATGTTCCAGCTCGCCGTTGACGCCGACGATTGCGGCCTTGCCATAGGCTTCGACCCGGTCTTTGCCAAGCACGCCCACCAACTCTTCTGCCAGCGCCAGGCCCAAGTTGCGCAGCTCGGCCATGAAGGGCAGCAGGTCGGGCTCGTGGCGGCCAGCAAACGGGTTGTGCACCACCGCAGCGGCGGCGGCCATGCGCAGCGGCACCGCTGCCGGCGGCCCGCCTTCGTGGTGGATGGTCTCGATGGCCAGCAGGCGCTTGCGAATCCGGATCAGTGACATCGTGTGGGCTCCAAGGGGGGGGTCAAAGGCGCGGGATCTTGGCGTCCGCCACGACCTGCGTCCACTTTTGCACTTCGGCACTGACCATCGTCGCCATGTCCTGGGGCGTGCTGCCGCGGGCCTCGCCGCCCATCTCCTCGAGGCGGGCTTTCACGGCCGGCACCTGCAAGGCTTTTTGGGTCTCGGCATGCAGCCGGTCCACGATGGCTTGCGGCGTACCGGCCGGCAGCATCCAGCCGGCCCACGAGCGCACGTCGAAGCCGGCAACCCCTTGCTCGGCGACCGTGGGCACCTCGGGCATGCCGGGCCAGCGCTGCGGACCGGTGACGGCCAGCGCGCGCAGCTTGCCGGCCTTTAGCTGGCCCAGCACCACGGTGGGCGGCGCGACGACAAAAGGGATCTCGCCGCCCAACAGCGCCGTGATCGACGCCGCATCGCCGCGAAACGGCACGTGCAGCAGCTTTACGCCTGCCATCCTGGCCAGCAGTTCGCCGACCAGATGGTGGGTTGATCCGACGCCTGCAGTGCCGTAGGCGATGCCACCCGGATCAGCGCGCGCCGCCGCCAACACCTCGCGCAGGCTGCGGTACCTGGATTCAGCCAGCGTCACCAGCAGAAACGGAAAGTAGGTGATCGTTGACACCATCTGGAAGCTGGTGACCGTCTGGTAGGGCAGCTTCTCGTACAGCGCACCGGCCACCGCATGGCCACCGGTGGCCAGCAGCAGGGTGTGGCCATGGGGCGCAGCGCGGCCGGCGGCGGCAGACGCCAGCGTGCCACCAGCGCCGACGATGGCCTCGACGACAAAGGGCTGGCCCAGCCCCTTGCTCATCTCGGTGCTGACCAGGCGGGCGATGGTGTCGGCATTGCCGCCGACCGCAAAGCCTTGCAAAACCTTGATCGGCTTGGCCGGCCAGGCTTGCGCGCGTGCAGACGGCAGCAAGGCCATGCCGAGTGCAGCGGTGGTGAAGTGGCGGCGGTGCATCGTTGTCTTTCGTGCGCTGGTGGGACGGCGCTCAGGCCTGTGCGACAACCGGGTTGCGCAGCGTGCCGATGCCCTCGATCTCAACCTCCACCACATCACCCGGCTTCATGAAGCGCGGCGGCTTGCGGCTCCAGCCCACGCCGGCCGGCGTGCCGGTGGCGATGACATCGCCGGGCACCAGCGTGAAGATGGTTGACGCGTAGGCAATCAGTTGGGGGATCGAGAAGATCATGTGGCCGGTGTGGCTGTTCTGCACTGTCTCGCCGTTCAGGCGCGTGACGAGCTTCAGCGCGCGGCCGGGCTCAATCTCGTCGGCGGTCACCATCCAGGGGCCGAAGGGCCCGGTGCCTTCAAAGTTTTTGCCAGATGCGATCTGCTTGGCATGAAACTGCCACTCCCGCACGCTGACATCGTTGTAGATCGAGTAGCCGGCTACATGCGCGTAGGCGCGCTCGGCCGGAATGTCCCGGCCCGGCTTGCCGATGATCACGGCTAGCTCGCCTTCCCAGTCCAGGCTTTCGGACACACGCGGCCGCACCACCGGCTGGCCGTGGCCGACCTGGGAGCGCCACACGCGCAAGAAGATCGGCGGCTGCTCCGACAGTTCACGCTGCATGCCGGCGGCCAGCACCTCCTGGTGGTGGTCCATGTAGTTGCGCACCGCGCAGACGATCTTCTCCGCCCGTGGAATCACCGGCAGGTGGTGCAGGCCGGCCAGCGGCAGGTCAGGCACCAGGCCCTGGACGATCGCGTCACGGCGTGCGAAATCGGCGCTGCCGATGAAGTCGGCCAGCGTGGCGCAGCCAGTGCGCCCGGCCAGTGCGATGACGCCGTCACCAGCGACAGCACCCCAGGCTTCGCGGCCCGCATCAAGGTAGGACAAGAGTTTCATGGTGTTTTCCGGTGGAATTTGTTTGAACATAATTGTCTACTTTACGCACAAAAATTGTAATAAGCACAAACCCTGAAAATTCCTGGCGCGGGCTACGGGCGCAATCTGGCGGTGCACAAGGAGAACGCGCCCAACCCGACCTGCCGCTGGCGTCAGCGGTCTGGCCCATGTGTGTGTCCTTGTCGAACGCGAAGCGCTGCGCGACTCAATCGCCCATCGCGACGATGCCTGGGAAACACAGGCGGTCGCGGCCGCGCACGCGCTGGGGTTGCCGGAGCGCCGCCTCGGCAACCAGGCGCGCGCGGTGCGGGTGTTTGAGGATGCCGTGATCGTCAAGACCGTGATGCACCGTTGGGAGCCGATGCCATGAAGACCACCTGTTTCGACGAAGACGACATCTTGGTGATTCGCCTGTCCGACGAGCCCGTGGTCCGTGAGTTGTCGCAGGACTGGAATACGCATGTCAGCTTTGCGGCCGATGGGTCGGTGGTGGAGACCGTGATCCTTGAGGCTGCCCGCTGCGGCGCCTGGCCGCTGCACCTGGAGCACAAGGC
>JANOBL010000627.1:0-6599 GCA_031411635.1 Betaproteobacteria bacterium | reverse complement strand
CAAACGCGGCGCCAACCGCGTGGTGCGCATCGAAGGCCATGCCGATGCCACCGGCAACGACGAGATCAACCAAAGCCTGTCGCAGCGGCGCGCCGAGGCGGTGCGCGATTACCTGGTCAAGAACGGTGTCGAGCAGGGCATGCTGAATGCGGTGGGCCTGGGTGCCAAGGCACCCAAGGTGGTCAAGGATCCGTTTGCGGCTGAAAACCGGCGGGTGGAGATTGGCCGGCAGACGCCGCCTACGGCGCCTTGATTGCGGCGATTGGCGCAGGGACGGCCGGTTGCTGGTGCAGCATCCTTACTAGCGGATTGAGTGCCACTCATTTTTTGAGCATTTGGCCTCGGCAGGCGCATCTCCCGCATCCTGCCCTTCCACTTTGACCACGCCATAGCTGCGTTGGGCACGCCATCTGTGCAGTCAGTGCATACTGCTCCAGATGTTGATAGTGGAGTTGTCCGCCGGACAGCGTGTATTCTCTGCGATCGATACGGCTCGAAAATTATTATTTTGCACTTGCGCAATTAACTGGCGGTCTATGGCTCGCGTATCAATTTAGTGGAGCGTACGTTCACCGAAAATCCGAATTCGAACGGCAATTGGAGTATTGACGAGTAGTGCCGCTGGACGACAATCTTGGACTGAATGCCTAGCTACCGAAGGATCCCCCCGGTTCTGCCAAGGAGGCAGTAGAAGTTTGACGTTTCCTGAAGTTGGTGTTGCCGTAGGTCAGTTTGAGCATCCCGAAGGCAGAGGCAGATGTTGAAGGCTTGGTCGTACGGCCCTTTTAAGTGAGCCCGCTGGCAGGTTGCGGGGAGGATGCGTAGGGGTTTTCTTCATGTAGTCAACGGGCAGTGGAAGATTTCAGCGTGAAGCGCTCACCATGTGAAGGCTGCCAGCAGCTTCGAGCGGCTCACATCCTGAATGCCCCCCTGTTTTGGCGGGAGAGGGTTACTTTCAAGCAGATGCAATTGGTGTGGTGGTAACTGGTGCGGCAGGGTTTTGTTTGATTCTTTCGACTCGAATTTCTAGTGATTCAGAAATAACCCCCATTTCAGTCTCAAATAGCACTCTATAGTTTCCTGCGCAAGAAATTAAAAATGGATTAAGCGATACAATTATATTCACGGATCCACCTATTGATCCACTGGCCGAAAAGGCGAACGGTGAAATCAATGGTTTCCCGTCAGGAGGCTCAATCGATACGTTCCCGGAGACCTTGACGCTAGGAAGATCTCTCAAGCACATCAAAAAACCCAGTTGAATCCCAAAAGGCATCTCCCGGCTTGGCTCAGGGGCCTCTTCTGGCACATTCAGGACAACCACTCGATCAGCAAACATTCCAACCGCTAGAACCTTGCCATCCTGCAAGATCTGAAAGTTGTCTGCGACATACAGAAGACCATTCATGATGTTGCTCTCGAATACTGGCCGGGCCCCGTGGTTTTCCCCACGGAGTAAACGTTGTTAATGTCTTTGGAACTGATCGCAGGGATGGTAACGGTCGATACCGAACTAGGCGCAGACGCCGTCACCAAAAACCCGCCAGAGTACAAGTACAGTGGTGCACTGCGGCCCTGTCGCAGGTAGTCAAGAGCATGTTGCCCGAACGCTAGCGCCAATCGGAGAAGGCGGTCCATGGCAAAGCTCTGCAATACTTCACCGCTTGCGTACTTGTGAAAAGCATTTGGCCCGCCGCCAAAATATAGAGCTGCGTCAGCTTTGGTGAGATTCAATTGCGCAAGAACGAAATTAATCTGTTCTGCGGTCAAAAGACCTTCCTTCGTACGAATTTCATCACGCTGAATGGCGAACGCCGACCGCAGCAATCCAAGATTGTCAATCTCCTGGCCTTCTGTAGTCCAGCAATGACCGCATTTCTGGCAGACGGTTTGTGCGAGACCGTCTACCTCAAGAGTCAAGCCCTTGAAATCGACTATGTCTGAGCGATGCTCTATTACTACCTTAGTGTAACCACACCGCATGCAGACATTTGGCTTTCGTGCGCGAGGTTTAAGCATATTTGGCATTGAAATTAGCGGAGCGCTCTATGAAAGGATATGACAAGGCAGCAGTCTCCAAGATTTGGGTCGCTGTCTATGCCGACCTTGACGTAGATACGTTCACCTTGGCCTGGTGCACATCGTTGAAGCGTCGATAAGTCGCACCACAAAAGATACACATCAGCGTCAGTCGTACCGAACTCGCTATGACAAGGTCCAAAGAACTTACTGAAGTCACCTGGTTCCAGAAGTAGTAGCACCTCTCGAACCTGCCGGCTGGCGAGCCCCAACTCCAATGCTCGTTCGCGACACCTCTTGGTTGCGAACTCCCATGCGTCCGCGTCGATCAAAGCTCGCACATCGACCAATGAACATTTTGGCACGCCCTTGTGGTGACCACCATAGTGGTTGTCTACCATGCCCCTCGTCTTCCCCTAAGTGAGTGCAATCCTGCGCGTACTTTTTTCAAGCCTAAGGACCGCACATCGGCTCTGTAGACCGCATGGCGCTGACTGCTTGAATCCATCCGATGACGCCTGAAAGCCAAGGTGGTACGCGGGACGGGAATCGAACCCGTACGCCTTGCGGCTGCGGGTTTTAAGCCCGCTACGTCTACCTGTTCCGTCACCCGCGCACAGCGCCCGATGATAGGGGGCCGCAGCTTGGGCCTCAGGTTGGGCCGCAGGTTGGGCTACACGCCGGGCGCCGGGTCGGGCAAGACCAGGGTCAATACGGCGCCGTCCAGTGCCAGCCAGCGCCGGGCTGCATGCCGCAGCGCATCGGTGGGCCCGGTGGCCAGCAGTTGCAGCGCCGGCCACGCAAGCGGCGTTGTTGCTGCGCGTTCGGCGGCGCCGATCAGCGCATCGGCCGGCAGATCTGCCGGCAGCCCCGCCAGCAGGCTGACCACCCGCCGTGCCACCGCATCGGCGGTATCCACCAGCACGGTGCCAGGCGGCAGGCGCTGCTGCAAGGCCTGGGCCACCAGCGGGTAATGGGTGCAGCCCAGCACCACGGTGTCCACTGTTGCAGCACGCAAGCGGGCCGCCAGCGCGTCGAGTTGGGCTTGCAGGCCTGCCGCACCGTCCACGTGCGCGGCCTCGATGGCCTCGGCCAGCCCGGGGCAGGGCAGGCGCAGCAGCGTCACGCCGCCGGCATGAGTGGTGACCAGTTGCTGCAGCCGGGCGCTGCGCAAGGTGCCTGGCGTGGCCAGCACGGCCACCCGGCGGTTGCGGCTGGCGGCCACCGCCGGCTTGATGCCGGGCTCGACACCCACAAACAACTGCTGTGGCCAGCGCGCCCGCAACGCCGCGATCGCCTGCGTGGTGGCGGTATTGCAGGCCACCACGATCAGGTCGGCACCTTGGGCCAGCAGGTGCGCGCTGATCTGCTGGCAGCGTGCCACCACCCAGGCCGGCGAGCGCTGGCCCCATGGTGTGAACAGCGAATCGGCGATGTAGCTGCAGCGCGCCGCCGGCAACTGCTGCCGCACCGCGCGCAGCACCGACAAGCCGCCTATGCCCGAGTCAAAAATGCCGATGTGGGGGAGGGGTGCGGGCAGCATGCGGCCCGCAGTCTAACCAGCGCAAACCACAGCACAGGCGGCGGGTCTGCTCTGGCACAATGGCAAAAAATAGCACGACCGTTCGATTTTCTGCCATTCCAGGCCCCGGCCCTGCCGCATAGAATCAAAAAAAAGCGCTTTTTAACCGCTGTTTTTCAATCCGTTCAGGAGCTGCACGACATGAAGGTACTGGTGCCTGTGAAGCGTGTTGTCGACTACAACGTCAAAGTACGTGTGAAGTCCGATGGCACAGGGGTGGACATCGCCAACGTCAAGATGAGCATGAACCCCTTTGACGAGATCGCCGTCGAAGAGGCGGTGCGCTTGCGCGAAAAAGGCGTGGTCACCGAGGTGATCGCGGTGTCCTGCGGTGTCACGCAGTGCCAGGAGACCTTGCGCACCGCGATGGCCATCGGCGCCGACCGCGCCATCCTGGTGGAATGCGCCGACGAGTTGCAGCCGCTGGCGGTGGCCAAGCTGCTGAAGGCGCTGGTGGACAAGGAGCAGCCCGGCCTGGTGATCCTGGGCAAGCAGGCGATCGACGACGATTGCAACCAGACCGGCCAGATGCTGGCCGCGCTGGCCGGCTTGCCGCAGGCCACGTTTGCCAGCAAGGTGGTGGTGGCCGATGGCAAGGTGCAGGTCACCCGCGAGGTGGACGGTGGCCTGGAGACCTTGAGCCTGAGCCTGCCGGCGGTGATCACCACCGATCTGCGGCTGAACGAGCCGCGTTATGTCACCTTGCCCAACATCATGAAGGCCAAGAAGAAGACGCTGGAGGTCTTCAAGCCGGCCGATCTGGGCGTGGACGTGGCGCCGCGCAAAAAAACGCTGAAGGTAAGCGAGCCGCCCAACCGCCGCGCCCGCATCAAAGTGGCCGATGTGGCCACGCTGGTGAACAAGCTCAAGAATGAAGCAAAGGTGATCTGAGGGTAAGCCGGCACCTGGCGGTGCCGTCCTACCTCGTCTCGTTCGAACGGTCGCCGGCGGCGCCGCTCAACTCGCCGGTTCTGGTGCCGGCCATTTGGAGAGTTTCATGACGGTTCTGGTAATTGCCGAACACGACAACGCAAGCGTCAAGGGTGCCACGCTGAACACCGTGGCAGCGGCCATCGCCTGTGGTGGGGATGTGCATGTGCTGATCGCCGGCCACAACGCGGCTGCGGCTGCGGCTGCGGCGGCGCAGATCGCCGGGGTGGCCAAGGTGCTGCATGCCGACGCCGAGGGCCTGGGCCATGGCCTGGCCGAGAACGTAGCGGCGCAGGTCGTGGCGGTGGCTTCGGCCTACAGCCACATCCTGTTCCCCGCCACCGCGGCCGGCAAAAACGTGGCGCCGCGTGTGGCCGCGCTGCTGGACGTGGCGCAGATCAGCGATGCCACCAGGATCCTCAGCGCCGACACCTTTGAGCGCCCGATCTACGCCGGCAACGCGATTGCCACGGTGCAGAGCCTGGATGCGATCAAGGTGATCACCGTGCGCACCACGGGCTTTGACCCGGCGGCCGCCAGCGGCGGCAGCGCGGCGGTGGAGGCCTTGGCGGCCGTCACCGCATCGGCCGCCAGCAGTTTTCTGGGCAGCGAGATCGCCAAGCTGGACCGGCCCGAGCTCACCGCCGCCAAGATCATCGTCTCGGGTGGCCGGGCCTTGGGCAGCAGCGAGAAGTTCCACCAGGTGCTGGAGCCGCTGGCCGACAAGCTGGGCGCTGCACTGGGCGCCAGCCGCGCCGCCGTGGACGCGGGTTATGCGCCCAACGACTGGCAGGTGGGCCAGACCGGCAAGATCGTCGCGCCGCAGCTTTATGTGGCCATCGGCATCAGTGGCGCCATCCAGCATCTGGCCGGCATGAAGGACAGCAAGGTGATCGTGGCGATCAACAAGGACGCCGAGGCGCCGATCTTCAGCGTGGCCGATTACGGGCTGGAGGCTGATCTGTTCACCGCCGTACCCGAGTTGATCAGCGCGCTGTGATGGCTTGTCGCTGATGCGGTATTGACCCCTCAAGGGCGCCCCTGCGGCGCCCTTGTTTTATCCGGAGACTGAAGAATGACTTATCGCGCCCCCGTCAAGGACATGTTGTTCGTGATGACCGAGCTGGCCGGCCTGGATGCCGTCGCCCAGTTGCCGGGCTATGAAGACGCCGGCCTGGACACCGCCAGCGCGGTGCTGGACGAATGTGCCAAGCTCAACCAGGACGTGATTGCGCCGCTGAACTGGGCCGGCGACCAGAACCCCTCGTCGTTCCACGACGGCCAGGTGCGCACCACGCCCGGCTTCAAGCAGGCGTTTGCGCAGTTTGGCGCCGGTGGCTGGCAAGGCCTGCACCACCCGGCCGAGTTTGGCGGCCAGGGCCTGCCCAAGCTGATCCACGCCGCCTGCATCGAGATGCTGAACAGCGCCAGCCTGAGCTTTGCGCTGTGCCCGCTGCTGACCGATGGCGCAATCGAGGCCTTGCTGACCGCCGGCAGCGACGCGTTGAAATCGATCTACCTGCCCAGCATGATCGAAGGCCGCTGGACCGGCACGATGAACCTCACCGAGCCACAAGCCGGCTCGGACCTGAGCATGGTGCGCAGCCGTGCCGAGCCGCAGCCCGACGGCAGCTACCGCATCTTCGGCACCAAGATCTTCATCACCTACGGTGAGCACGACATGGCCGAGAACATCGTGCACCTGGTGCTGGCCCGGGTCAGTGGTGCGCCCGAGGGCGTCAAGGGCATCTCGCTGTTTGTGGTGCCCAAGTTCTTGGTCAAGGCCGATGGCGGCCTGGGTGAGCGCAATGATGCGCACTGCGTCTCCATCGAGCACAAGCTGGGCATCAAGGCCAGCCCGACTGCCGTGCTGCAGTATGGCGACCAAGGGGGGGCGGTCGGCTACCTGGTCGGCCAGGAGAACCGTGGCCTGGAGTACATGTTCGTGATGATGAACGCCGCGCGTTTTGGCGTGGGCACCCAAGGCATCGCGCTGGCCGAGCGGGCCTACCAGAAGGCGGTGCAATTTGCCCGAGACCGGGTGCAGAGCCGGCCGGTGGACGGCTCG